>CAZRVZ010000052.1:0-18091 GCA_964603655.1 uncultured Pseudobdellovibrionaceae bacterium
AAGAAATACGTCTATTACAAGTGCACCTTCAATCTGGTTAATATCGATACGGGAATCTTAGATTGGACCGACGAAAAGGAGCTCCGAAAATTCTATCAAAAGCGATCGGTCGGTTTCTAATTACTAAGCCAGTCATAGTTAAGATCACATATCGCGCCTTCGATATTGTCTCCAAACGCGCCGTCCGCAGTGGCTTTACAATCGGTCTCATTAGTACCTTTGCACTCTGGCACGTCGGTTGCGCGAATTATGCGACGCGTGTGCGTGGCCCCAGGGATGCGATGGAGTTCGGGCGCTTTGACGCCGCTATCCTGGACCTTAGGGCTCTGGTCGATCGCAATGACAACGACCAGTTGCTTTACTTGATGGATCTGGGGCTGGCGTATCACGCCGCGGGGCTTTGGAAAGACGCGATCACTACCTTTCTGCGCGCCGATAAGCTCGCGGAAATCGAGGACTACACCAGCATTTCGCAGGAGGTGGGAAGCGTTATCCTCAATGACAGTGTGAAATTTTATAAGGGGGAGTATTTTGAAAAACTTCTCATAAATACCTATCTTGCTATCGATTATGCGATGTCTAAACAATGGGACGACGCCTTGGTAGAGAGTCGGCGGGTCAATCAAAAAATCGACCGCATGGTTGCCGAGGGGGGAATGGCTTATGAAAGAAATGGGTTCGCCAAGTATTTGGCGGCTGTGCTCTTCGAGGCCCGTCGGGAGTACAACGATGCCTTCGTCGATTATCGCCAATTGCGAAAATGGAACGTCAGAAACGATTACCTCGAGGTGGGACTCTTGCGGATGGCCGATAAACTCAAGGCCTCGCAGGAGTTCGGGGAGTACGCCCAGGAATTCGGGCGCCGGGAATTTAAGGTAAATGAGGGGCAGGGCGAGCTAATTTTAATCCTCGAGCAGGGACGCGGTCCTATAAAAGTTCCCAGTGAAGTGTTACCGATAGTCCCGCGGTTTCAAAGGCGAAGTTACAATAGTGAACGCGCGGTAATTCGGGTCGGGCGGCGGGAGGCGGTGAGCGCGCCGTTTTTTGACGTTGAGAGTACGGCAATCGGTGAGCTGGATAGGCGGATTGCGGGCATCGTCATGAAAAAGATTGGGGGGGTCGTCGCTAAGGAGATTATCGCCAATGAGATTTATAAGAAAAATGAGGCGCTCGGGATATTATCCTGGCTCGTGCTCAGGGGAACAGATCAGGCGGACTTGAGATCCTGGAGCACTCTTCCAGCCCGATTTCACTTTGCCCGACTCGTAGTTCCGGCTGGACGGCATCGGGTGGAGCTTGATAGCGTCAGTGTGTCGGGTTACCAAAGCCGCGTGCACGAATGGAGTGATATCGAGGTAAAAAATCGCGAGCTGGTCCTTCTGAACTACCGGATGGTTAATTAGATGCTGCCTTCACAATATTTACCTCAGGCCGTTGAAAAGCGTGTCTACGATCTCTGGATGGAAAAAAAAGTATTCGAGGTCAGTAGCGCCGGGAGTACCGGTAATAAAAGTTATACGATCCTCTTGCCGCCACCGAACGTCACGGGTGTTTTGCACATGGGGCACGCCCTAACCATTACGCTCGAGGATATTCTCATTCGGCGCAAACGCATGCTGGGATTTAGTGCACTCTGGGTGCCTGGCACCGATCACGCCGGCATTGCGACCCAAATGGTGGTCGAGCGAAATCTTCTTAGGAACGAAAAGATATCTCGTCACGATCTCGGGCGTGAGAAATTCCTTAAGCGGGTGTGGCAGTGGAAAGAGCAGTCGCAGGGTACGATACTTTCGCAGATGCGGAAACTCGGCGCCAGCGTTGACTGGAGTCGGTTGCGGTTCACGCTCGACGATCAGGCCTCACGCGCGGTGAGCGAGGCGTTTGTTCGAATGCATCGCGATGGACTCATTTACCGCGACGAGGCGATCATTCAATGGTGCCCGAGGTGCCGAACCGCATTGTCCGATCTCGAGGTCAAGACTCAGCCTAGGCAGGGAAAATTGTGGCATATTCGGTACCCGCTTTCGAGCGATCCCAAGCGTTTCATCACTGTAGCGACCACGAGGCCAGAGACTTTACTGGGGGATACGGCGATTGCCATCCATCCCAACGACACTCGGTTTAGCGGCTTTCGGAATCAAACGGTCATCGTTCCCCTTGTAGATCGAAAGGTTCCCGTGATCGAGGACGATTACGTGGACCCGGAGTTCGGGACCGGGGCCTTAAAGATTACGCCCGGCCACGATGCTAACGACTATAACGTCGGGAAAAGACACCGGTTGAAAATAATCACCGTCTTTGACGACTCGGCCCGTATCAATGCAGAGGGGGGGAAATATCTCGGTCTTTCCCGGGAAAAAGCGCGAGAGGCCGTGCTATCTGATCTGAAATCTTTGGATCTTATAGCTGCCGAAATGGACCATGTATCCAATGTCGGTGCTTGCGATAGGTGTCAGACTCTTGTTGAGCCGCGCGTGAGCCGGCAGTGGTTTGTAAAGGCCGAGGTGCTGGCCGGTCCCGCGATCGCCGCGGTGGAATCCAAAAAGATTCGTATCGTTCCCCCAGAGTGGGAAAAAACCTATTTCGAGTGGATGAGAAATATTCGTCCGTGGTGCGTGAGCCGCCAGCTCTGGTGGGGGCATCGCATTCCAGTGTGGTACTGCAAAAAATGCGAAAATGCCGAGGCGTGCACGTCGACCCCTACCGAATGTGTAAAGTGTCATGGCGCTGAATTGGTACAGGATGAGGATGTGCTGGACACTTGGTTCAGCTCTGGACTCTGGCCACTGTCGACTTTAGGTTGGCCCGATGACACGGAGGATCTGAAACGGTTTTACCCCACCGATGTCATGGAGACCGGGTTCGACATTCTCTTTTTTTGGGTCGCGCGCATGGTGATGTTGGGGATTTATTTTAAGAAAGAGGTTCCTTTTCACACCGTCTATCTGCACCCCATGGTGCGCGACGAGCACGGGCAAAAGATGTCCAAAACGAAAGGGAACGTGAAGGACCCGCTCGACATTATCGACACCAAGGGAGCCGATGCGTTGCGATTCACCCTCTGCGCAATGGCCGTACATGGCCGGGATGTGGCATTATCCGACAATCGAATCGAAGGGTATCGAAACTTCATCAATAAACTTTGGAATGCGTCACGATTCGTTTTGATGCATTTCGGCGAAGTAAAGCGCAGCAACATTCGCATTTCTGATCCAGTGAATCAGTGGATTTTGTCCCGTCTGAACCGACTCAAACGGGATTTGAACTCGCATCTGGATGAATACCGATTTTTCGAAGCGGCGGACAAGCTTTACCACTTTGTCTGGAACGATTTTTGCGATTACTTTTTGGAATTCATCAAGCGTCCCGGCGAGCTCGATTCCAGAAAAAATCTCCAGGATTCTACGGCCGTTGAGGTGCTCGAGGAGATTTTGCGTCTGGCACACCCAATAATCCCGTTCGTGACAGAAGAGCTCTGGGCGCACATGCCGCTTAGGGGTGCCCAAAGCACGATCGCAGTGGCCGAGTATCCGGTGGAGCCGTTGGTGGGTGACTTTCCCGACACTGAAAGACGGGTGGCTCGCGTTATCGGCGTTATTGATGCGGTTCGCAGGATTCGGGGAGAAAATAATTTACGGCCCGCCCAGACCGTCGAGGTCAGGCTTTTTACCGATGATAAAGATGACTTTCGCCCCATGATGGAAGCAATGTCTCACGTCATGAGTGCCGCCCGGGTTACCCTTATGGACCGGGCCGAGGAGCCGGGGTTCGCGCTCGAGCGGCTCGCCGTCGTGCCCGGCGTGAATATTAGGATTCTTTTGCCCGAGGGAGTTGATCCTGAACCAGCTCGTGAGTCCGATCAGGCACAATTGGCGGTGGCGCGCGAGCAATTGGCTAGAACGATGCAGCTCCTTTCGAAACCGGGATTTGTCGATAAAGCGCCGGCCGCCGTTGTCCTGAAGGAGAGGGAGAAAGAGGCGGAGCTCAGGCGGGTGATTGAATCCTTGGAGAAAAGTCTTGGCCCAGGAAATGAGCCCCCGGGGGAATGACTAATGGTGAATGATTAATCCGGTGAATAATACTTCGAGCTTGCCCGACCGGTACACCTTCGGTTTTGCGGGGCTTCTCATCCGACGCTATATCCTCCCTCGCGGTAATCTCACGACCTTTGCCATGGTGGTGGCCGTGATTGGCGTTGCCATTGGTATCGCTCAGCTGATGACGGTGCTGGCTGTGATGTCCGGCTTTGAAATTGTTCTAAAGAATAATTATACGCGTATCACCTCGGAGATGGTGCTTCAGGGTCGACGGGTTGAGAAGACAGCCGTGGCTGAAATTCGGGAAATTGAGGCGATTACTCCGTTTGTGGTTTCTCAGGGCCTCATCGCTGCCAAGGGCAAGGTTGCTGGCGTAGTGCTCGAGGGCATCGATCGCGAGTCGTCCTCTCGGGTGGTGGACTGGCCTGCGGTTTTTCAAAGTGGCCCTGTCGAAGTCGAGGGCGACTGGATTTGGCTGGGCACCGCCACCGCGAAAAAACTAGGATTGGTATCGGGCGATCACCTCGAGATTGTAATTGCGAGCGGGACGAAGCGGACGTCCGTCTCGGCAACGGTTTCGGCGATCACCAAATTCGGCATCTACGATCACGATCTGCATTGGGCCCGAATCGATTTTCAGTTTTTCGACCGGCTCTTTGGGGTGAGGGAACCATTTTACAAGGTGAAATTGGTTCCGGGAACCGATCCCCACGCAGTGCGGGACGCGATTGAGAAAAAACTGAAAGTGACGACGCGCCTGTGGAACGAACTCAACCGGAATATTTTTCTGGCGGTCTCTCACCAGAAGAAGCTTCTCTTCCTGGTGCTTCAGGTTGTCGTGGCACTGGCCGCTGTCAATGTCGTCAATCTTCTCGTGATGAACACCCATTTTCGTCGACGGGATCTGGCAATTTTAAGGGCCATGGGACTTCACCGTTCGGGGGTTTTTTGGATCTTCGTGGCCCAGGGGCTAATCATCGGTTTGTGTGGTGTCTTACTGGGTGTCGTGCTCGGGTTTGGCGTGTGCCTGGGCGTCCAGTACTATCAGCCGGTACTTTTAAATGAGTCGGTGTACAACGTGACGCGGTTGCCAGTGGTTATTCGTTTGTCCGATGTCGGAATGCTCGGCGGGGTGGCGCTCATACTGTGTCTCGTGTTTAGCGTTTTTCCTGCGTGGAGAGCTATGCGGCTTTTGCCGATTGAGGCGTTACGAAGTGAATGACAGACCCCGGATGATTGCAAGGGCGACTCCACTGGCCATTACACAAGCCAGTGCAAAGACAGGGATGTATAAAACAAGGAGGAATCCATGAACTTGATTCGTCCGCTCATCAGCGCGATGGGGGTCGTGAAAGAATACCGGGGAGCCACCGGAGTCAGCGTGCTCAAGGGCATCGATTTCACGGTAAGACCTGGTGAGAGGGTCTCAATCATCGGAAAAAGCGGCGCCGGAAAGAGTACGTTGCTGCACCTATTGGGGACGCTCGAAAGGCCGACCTCCGGAGAAATACTCTTCGAAGGTGAGGATGTGTTCAGTTATTCGGATGCGCGGGTGTCGGATTATCGTAACCGTCGCATTGGATTTGTTTTTCAATTCCATTACCTGATGCTCGAATTCTCCGCGCTCGAAAATGTAATGATTCCCATGCTTCTGGGGGGTGTGAAGAAGAAGGATGCCCGAATTCGGGCGTCGGACCTATTGGACTCTGTCGGCTTGGCCCAACGCGTGACGCACAAACCCAATCAGTTATCCGGGGGAGAACAGCAGCGAGTTGCCATCGCGCGTGCGCTGGCCCAGCGGCCGTCGCTGCTTCTTACCGATGAAATGACCGGGAATCTGGATCCCGAGACCGGACTTAAAATTCTGGATCTGGTGAGCGATTTGCAACGCCAGCATTCCATGGCCGTTATATCAGTAACCCATGACGAATCGGTGGCCCGGCGAAGTCCCGTCGTATTTAACCTCGAGAACGGCACTCTAAGCGCTATCTAACCCCCGAAAGGTAGTGTGTTCCTTTCGGGAATCTTCCTTTTACAAGATTGGGGCTACAGGCTACTATTCGCTGGCGTTGAAGATCAATAAATACAGAGAGTTAATACTTTTGGTGGTGTGGCTGCTTTGTGCCAGTAGTCAATCTGCGGATTCCAAGATTGTCGGAATTGCGATCAGCGGCAATAAAAAAATTGAGACAGCAGCCATCGCGTCAAGACTCAAATCGAAAGTGGGGAGCACTTTTGTAAAATCGATTGTGAGCGAGGATATTCGGACCCTCTCGGCCATGGGGTATTTCGACAAAGTCGAAGCTTATGAAGATCCGGTGCCGGGTGGAGTCACCTTACAATTTTTGGTCAATGAAAAACCGAGCATCCGTTCGATTGAATTCGAGGGGCTGGATGCCATCACCTCCGATGAAGCGCTGGAGATTATTACGCTTAAGGAATTTGAGGTGCTCGATATCCATAAGATCAACCTGTCGGTCGAAAAGCTCATCGCGAAGTACGAGGAAAAAGGGCACTACCTGGCCGACGTTCGTTACGAAATCAAGACCGACCCCAAGAAGAATGACGTGACTGTGATTTTCAGGGTCGAGGAAAACGATAAGGTAGCGGTCAAGCGAATCAACATTATCGGGAACAAAAAAATAGCCTCGGACGAGCTTCTCGGCGTTATGCAGACGAGTGAAGGGGGCCCGTTCTCGTGGATGACCGGGAGCGGATCGTATCGGGAGGCTATTTTCGATCGGGACATCGCCGCCATGACGTTTTACTACGGGACCCTGGGTTATGTGCGCGCGCGATTCGGAAAACCCGAGGTGAGCGTGAGCTCCGACAAGAAATGGATTTACATTACGTTTTCGGTCGAAGAGGGCGAGCAGTATTTCGTCGGCAAGGTGGATTTTTCGGGTGACCTGCTCTATGCGCGTTCGGAACTAATCGACCAGAACAAGCTTGTCACCGGAGAAACATTCAATACTGAATTGTTGCGCAGAGAGACACTGCGGTTTACGGAAAAATATTCCGATCTGGGTTATGCGTTTGCCAATGTCGTGCCCCAGCCAATATTGCACGATGATACGCATACGGTGGACGTCACCTACGAAGTGGACAAAGGGGAACGAGTCTACATCGGCCGTATCACGGTAACCGGGAATACCCGTACCAAGGACAAGGTCGTCAGGCGCGAACTCAAAATTCATGAAGGCGAGCTATACAATGGCACGCACAAGCGGGAGAGCCGTGAGAATGTGCTGCGTTTGGGTTTTTTTGATTCCGTCGAATTTCACCAGAGTGCATCCAAGATAGACCCGCGAGTGGTGGACATCGAAATTAAAGTCAAGGAACGCTCCACCGGTCAGCTGGTTATCGGCGCTGGGTATTCGGCGGGAGGTTTTAGCGGGTTCATGTTTCAGGCTCAGCTCGCCCAGAATAATTTTCTGGGAAATGGTCAGTCCGCAAGTCTCACCGCTAACGTACAAACGGGGCAGGCGAGCCGGTACGATTTTAATATCGGATTTACCGAACCTCATGTGGGTTACAGCCGCTGGACGTTGGGGTCCGATTTCTATCAGGCCAGGCGTGATGTTTATTCTCAGTTTGCCGTGCCGCTATTCGAGGAAACGCGAACCGGGTTTGACGTTCGCTTGGGCCACCCTGTTTTCGAGTTCACCAATTTTTATCTCAATTACAAACTGGAGAATACCTATCTCCCCGAAAATACCATCGATTCTATTCTTTTTAATCGAGACAAGATCAACGGTATTACGAGCACTGTCACAACCAGTGTCATCTTTGATAGGCGCGACGATCGTTTCGATCCTCGCTCGGGTTGGTTTTGGAGTTTATCGACCGAGTATGCGGGTCTTGGGGGAAAAAATCACTATGTGCGTTCCAAAGGAAATTTTAAATTTTTTCACCCGCTTTTCTGGGATCTTGTATTCCGAACAAACGTTCAGGCAGGTAACATTAGTGCGAGCGGCGATAGTCCCATCCCGCTCAACGAGTACTTTATCCAGGGAGGACTCTCGAGTCTTCGAGGCTATCGGCACATGAGTATCGGTGAGACCGAAACTCTATCCACCGATCCGAACGTTTTATCGGCCAAGGCGCGCGAGCAGAGTCTGGGAGGGCGCCAAATTGTTGTGGGTGGAAAAAATGAAGTGCTGCTCAACGCCGAGATTGAGTTTCCCATTTTCCGCGAGGCGCGCATCCGGGGGGTGGTCTTTTTCGATACCGGAAATGCCTTTAACGGGAAACTAGCTGACCACAGTCCGGTGTTGTATGCGAACGTGGGTTATGGATTTAGGTGGTTTACGCCGATAGGTCCCTTGCGTTTCGAATTCGGCTATCCTATCGTTAATGCCGGTTCACCGGAGTTTCATTTCACGATTGGTCCGGCATTTTAATGAGGAGCATATGAAAAAATCAATTTTAGGAAGTTCGGTTCTGTTTGTCTCGTTCGTGTTTGCTGCGGACACGGTAACGCCGTCCTTTAAGGTGGGCTTTGTCGATCTCCAACGGGCAATGCAGACTGTAGAGGCTGGGAAAAGGGCGAAAGCGGAACTCGAAAAAGAGGTGGCCACCAAAAAGGCGGGACTCGAAAAGAAACAGGCCCAGCTTCAAAAAGAGGCCGAGCAGTTCGAAAAACAGGTCGTTCTCCTGGACGGTGCCAAAAAAATGGAGCGGCAGCAGGAACTTCAGAAAAAATTCGCGGAATTTCAGAAAGAGGCCGCAGAATCCCAGATGGCTCTGCAGGGTAGGGAGCGCGAACTGACCAAGCCTATTTTGGATGAGATGCGCGCCATCATCGAAGGTATCGGCAAGGAGAGCGCCTTCCAGCTCATTGTGGAAAAGAATGAAGGGGCCGTTTTATATGCTGAGGTGGGAGCCGATCTGACCCAACAGCTCATCGAGCGCTTTAACGCCAAGAAAAAGAAGAGTTAAACCATCAAAAGACTTAAGAGCACAATGATGAGAGCTGCCAGTAACCGGGTAAACCAGGGCGAATGGGCATCAAACCGTGCGAGCCATCGGATAGCGATGGGTAGAGTGGCTGCGCTTGATTGCGCTGACGATGTGGACCGGGTATCCATATTTTCTGAAATGTGATCGAAACGCCTTTCTGCAGTGCCCGAGACGTCCGAATTTTTGGTCGGAAAATTAATACGAACGACATTCGTCGGCGCCGTGCCCATTAATTTAGTCATGTCTATTTCGACTGTGTCTTCTTCGTGCATTACAAAAATCCTCTCACTGTGAAATGAAACGGTATCGCGTGCTCAGTAAGGAGTGGGATAGCCAGACATCCACGCACCCGGCTATCTTATTTTGATAAAGATAGGCCGAGCAGTCGGGTCTGCCGCCAATCGTGACCTGAACACCGCCCATATTTGCTCCGCTAAGGCTGGCTCCGGAGTAACCTGAAGTCGCTCCGGATAAAAAAGGCCCGACTAGATTCAGCCACAGGGACATGTCTCTGGAGTGGGTCTGACCCTGCTGTGTCCCGTTGGATGATGCGCTGGACACGCAAAAGTTTCCAGCCGTTGAGGTTGTTGAAGTCGAAAGACTGTGAGTCGGGTCGGTAATGGAAATCGATCCAGCCCCAACGATGCTGCGAATGACCGTGTCGTACGAATAGACTTGGGAAAAGCCCAAACTGATGCTCAAGTTTCCACCGGCATACGAATGCGGGTAAACGCTTCTCAATGTTCCGGTATAGGGTGACTGACTGAGCAGTCCTCCAGTCGGCGTTTGGAGCGCACACTGGGAACCTGTGGACGGGATCGGGTAGGGAAGGGGTCCCGTGGTGGGATTTGTGGGTACCGGATTGGGGTCCGTCGGAGCGGGGGCTGGCGCCGGATTGGGTGTTTTGCTGCCGCATCCGGCTGCAATTAGAAAAAGCACAATCAGCGTGGATATCCTAAAAACCGCCATGACCGATGTTACGCGAGGAAACGTCACGGTGCGATCCCATCATTTAGGATCGCCCACGACGAGAACTTGGCCCTAAAGGCCCCGATACTTTTTACGGATGAGCCGGATAAATTCATGTACGAGCGGCACTGGGCGGAAGCATCGGTGGGTGAAAAACACTGGGGCGGGAAATTAAAGTATGGAAATCCCGAAACTTCGCAGGTGACAAAAGAACTGCGGCACGCCGTGTCTGCTGTCTGGCGAATTCGGTAAAAAAGTAATCCGGTAAGGTCGTCGATAGTCCTGTCCGCGGCCACGCGGAGCACGAATTCATCGTCGGCAAAGATGATGTCTAGCTTGGTATCTGTTTGAAAACCGGTGCTGGCGAAGGATTGCAACTCAGCCCCCCAAAACCCGAACTGATCCTCGAACGAGAAAAGCAACTTGCCCGAGATATTCTGCTCGCGCGAACGGGTGAGAGAAAGTTGAAGCAGTGGATCGCCTACCAGAGGCGGAAATACGTTGTGGGCCAAATCCTTTAAGGCCGAAAGATTGGCTCTGTCGGTGAGAGCAACCGGTGCCGCGCGCTTTAAATCCGGGAGCCTCGGGTCGATCACTGGTGTCGGAGCGGGCAAAGGGACGCTTGCGCCCGGGTCCAAAGGTACCGGTGTCGGCACGGGCTTCGTATTTTTTCCGGTGTCGCCGCAGGCCGCAAGAAACAAAGTTAGGCCAAATACCTGCAAGCACCGCATCCACTTCCGCATAAAACCTCTGCTTTCACACAAACGGTGGGGGACTCGAAGTTCCCCGTCATGTGTAATTGCAAGGGTGATACCAAGGGGCGTGCAGGCTCGATTTAGCTTTTAAGAGTGCTTGCCCGGAAAAGAAAAAAAACCGGACTGCGGGTAATACCGTGAAGAAGATCGACGTGTTCTATCGGAACACAGCAGTCTTTTCCGATACTTTGCCGCAAACCGTGGGGGTGGCTATACCATTGACACCTTAGGGACACTTTTTGGGGGTGGGCCGGAGACTTCCTACTCGGTCCGCCATTCGATGGATTCTGTCTTGGGATTATAAACCCCAAAATTTGGCACTGCCAAGCTGGCGCTCACCCAAGCAGCGATTCTACTTTGGATACTGGCGCCGCCGATAAGGGCAAGAACCGGGTGTTCATGGGCCAGGGGGTCTTCCGAAAAATCCTGGGTACTGAGTATCCAAAGTACCCGCCCATTTGGCATCACGAGAAAATATTGTTAATATTAACATCAGTTTTTAGAGGGAGGTTCGATGTCCTACGTGGTCACTCAGCATTGTGTCGACTGCAAATATACCGATTGCGTGGCGGTGTGTCCGGTGGATGCGTTCCACGAGGATGCGCGGATGCTCTATATCAATCCGGATACCTGCGTGAATTGTGATGCCTGCGTTCCGGCCTGCCCGGTCGAGGCGATCTATAGTGAAGAGAATTTGCCAGCGCAGTTTCAAAGTTATCTGGCGCTCAATACCGATAAATCAAAGAGCGGTTTGCCGATCATCAATCAAAAGAAAGATCCCCTTCCGGGAGCCAAGCCCTTGGATGAGCTCAAAAAATTAGACGCTACGGGATATGTGCCGGCCAATTGGAAGGTGTGAATTCTCGGATTGATTCTCTCGACGCTGTCAGAGGTCTTGCCGTTTTTGCGATGATTGTGTTTCACGCGGCCTGGGACCTGTCTGCATTTTGGCCGCACCCCATTTTACAAATAGGCAAGCCATGGTGGGTGATTGGTGGCAGCGTTATCGGCGGTACCTTTTTGTTTATTGCAGGGATTTCGGCCTCTTTGACACCTCACGATAGTGTGAAATTGCGCAAACGTGGCGCGAAGGTTCTCGCCGTTGGAATTGTTGTTTCGGTCGGTTCTTTTTTCTTCATGGCCCAAAGGCCGATCTATTTCGGTATTCTTCACTGCATTGGCGTGTCGATTATATTGGTCTCCTTTTTTCTTCGGGAGCCATCGCGTGTCGCGTGGATGATCGTATTGGTTTTTGTTTTGGGCGTTGCCACGGAGTTTGTTCAGGGCGGTGGCCCGTGGTTGGCATGGGCGGGCATAACCTACTTCGGATTTGCCTCCAGCGATTACTTCCCGCTCTTTCCGTGGAGTGGTGTGCTTTTTCTGGGGTGGTTTGCAGGTCCCCAGTGGGTAAAGCGGGTGGCGGGTGTTCGCGGCCGCTTTGGTATTTTGCGATTCATGGGTCGTCATTCTTTACTAATCTATCTGGTCCACCAGCCGATTCTCATTGGCATCATTAGAGTGGCGGCGAGTGTGCCTGTCCCCTAAAACACACCATATTGACTCGCTGCGAAGCCCTCGATACTGTCCCAATTCTTAAGTGTCACCAGTCCTGGGGGGACGGATGAAACAGATATTTTGTCTTTTAATTTCAATTACTTTCATTTCCTCGTGCAGCCGTAATGGCTCCTTGAGGGTCACGCGGGGGGAGTTCAATCAGCCGTCCATCACCGTGGAGAGGGCTAATGATTCCAAGCACGCCGATTACCAGGTTTTTTACCAGCAGGGTTTCGAGCAGGCCTCCGATCGGTTGCTCCAGATGGATGTTCTGCGAAGAATGTCCCAGGGGCGACTTTCGGAGCTGATCGGCCCCAGCGCCGTGGAAAAGGACACCCTCAATATCGCTGTTGGGCTACCCTATGCTACCGACCGGTCAACCGAAAAGCTCAAATCCTATCCCGATTTGCAGCACGCAATGGGAGCCTTTGCCGACGGCGTGAATCAATTCATTTTGCAGATGCCGGTTAAGCGGCCGGATCTCACGCGAATTTATCGGGAAATCGCACGCAACAAGGATTATCTACCCGCCGCCTGGGTGACGAAGGACTCAGTGGCGATGGGCGAGTCGATGGCCTTTTTCTTATCGACCTCGCTCGAAGAGAAACTGAATTTTGGAATCTATGGAGTGCTTAATTACGGATTCGATTTCAAAAGTCTTCCACCCAAGGTGGCTGCACAGTTCGATATGCGTCCGATAGAGCCCACCTACATTGTTAAAAAGGGGCGAAGCGCGAAGGCGGGCCATTTGCTGACCCTGTCGCAGGGGAATCCGGTTGCGCATAAGGCTCCGGTGCAAAAACTTCCTGGAAAGGCTGCGGCGATACTTAAGTTGCTCCCGAATACCTGTTTGAGATTGGGATTTCCCTGGCCCGACTGTCAAAAATCTGGTCCGCTCGGCAGCAATAACTGGGTTGTTTCTCAGCAATATTCCGGAACGGGAGCGAGCTTCGTTGCAAACGATCCCCATCTGCCGCTGACGTTTCCGACGGTATTTTACGAAATGGCGCTGAACTCAAAGGCGGCTGGCGGGACGGTTCAGGTGGCGGGGTTAAACGTTCCCGGCGGACCCGGAATCATGATCGGCCACAACGAACATATGGCATGGGGTTTTACCAATCTCGGTGCCGATGTGGATGACGTCTATTTCGAAGAGCTTTCAAAAGATGGTTTAAACGTGAAGTTCGGTGAGGCGTGGGTGCCGTTGATTATAGAAGAGGTGGATCTGCCGGTACGGCTTGCCTCGGGCGAAGTGGAACGAAGAACGGTGAGACTGCGCTGGGTGAACCATGAGTACGCCGGCGAGAACTCTCACCGGACGCACCGGCGACCGATATTTTCCGATCACCACAGGGTTTTAGGCGAAGCACTGAGGCAGATCGAGGAGCTGACGGATATCACCTACGGCGTTTCGTATCGGTGGGTCGGTCATGAGGGGACGACCGAAATGGCGGCGGTGTACGCCTTGAATCAATCCGACACGCCTGAAAAAATACGCGAAGCGATTTCATTGTTCGGAGTGGGGACCCAAAACGTCGTTTACGCCGATAGGCACGGCAATATTGGATTTATGGCGCACGGCCTCTTTCCTATCAGGCGATATATCTCCAAGGATTATCCGCCCTATATTCCTGTCGTTGATCACTCTGATTGGGATTGGGATGGATACCAGTCCGAGGTACCACACTGCGAAAATCCTGAGGCAGGCTTTATCGTTTCCGCCAATAACGATCCGTGGGGAGATATGGGAAATGATTTCTCCCAATATCTGTCCTATGGCTTTTCAACCGGTATTCGTGCCAAGCGCATTACGACGCTCCTTGAAGAAAACAAGGGGGGTCTCGATCTGGATGCCATGAAACGAATTCAGTTTGATCACTACGACCTGCTCTCCCAAAGGTTTATCGATCAATTACGAAAACTCCAAATGGATGGGCTCTCGGCAAAGGCCGCCGAATTCGCCAGAACTCTCAGGCGTTGGAACGGTGAAAGCGGGCGGAAGGGTTTCGAACCAGTGTTGTGGAATAACGTGTTAACCAATCTCATGCGGAGGCTCTTTGGCGCGAAACAGCTAAAGGGGCGCGACGAACTTTTCGATCTCGAACGATTTATTCATTCGCACCCGGCGGTAAAAACACTGTTTCACCGGTTAAATGACGGACTTAAGGGGAGAAATCCGGAGATGACTGCGGCCAAATCGTTATGGTCGTCGGCGTTGGAGGATACAGCCACCCAGGCTTTGAAGGACAATCTCGAGAGCCGAGTGTGGGGTGAGGTGAGTCGCATGGCCTTCTCAAGCCCGCTCGCTAATATTCTCCCATCCTTTGCGGCCTTTCCGATAGAGCGCGACGGGACGTTTGATACGGTGGACGTAGCTCACGGCGCGTATGGCCCGAGCTTTCGTCTGATCATGCGGCTGACCACTGAGGGTATCTCCGCGATCAATATCATGCCTGGCGGGAACTACAGCCCTACCGATACTCACCGGCTTTACCGGGAACTGCTGATGTGGCGTGACGGGAAGTATCGCGATTTGGTGTCTTACTAAGTTACCGCTATCTAATTCTTAATCATGCGACAGTTGGAATACGCGAGGTCGTATTCCGCCAGTCTGTCTACGGATGGCGACAGTTGAACGCCTCAATCTGACTTGTGATTTGTCAGTCGGTGGTGACGAGACGCGGCCCGTGGCAACGCTCGGCCTCTGGCGGCATGTCAATTGCATTCTTATCGCCTAGTACAGGTTGTGTGGAATGCAAAGCGAAAGTTCAAAGCGACTGTCTTACACGGTGATCCTATCTCTCATCGTGCTTGTCTTTATCGGCGATGACGCCGAGGCACGGCGACGCCGTGGTGGCTTTAGAAGTTCTAAACAATTTCAATCATTTCGGCAGAGTCAGTTCAATCCCAGAAGCAGATCCGGTTGCAATCAGTTTTTCTGCCGAAACACTAATGTGATTCAGGATCGTAATAATTTCGCCGACCGGTTCGACGGTTTTTCCGAAATAGCCGACTTTGAGCAGGTACCGGGTTTCCCCAACCTGCTCAAAAAGGGCAACGCGCTTTTTGAAAGAACACTCACCCCTGACGGGAACGTGCGAATTCGGGATCTGCAGATCATCAATGGTCGGGTTTTCGGCGCCACCGATCCCATCAAGACCGGCAAACAGCTGGAGGAGTTTTACCTGAGAAATCTGGATAAGTTTGGCCTCGATCTGGACCTGGTTTGCTTTGGACAGAGCGTTGGGTTTAGGAGAAACCATACGAGAAATCATACTGGTAATGCCCAGTTGGTGAGCGATTTTTTGCGCCAGAGCGGCGCCTGTAACCCGATTGTAGATACCGTCACCGTGGAGCTGGACACCCATGGGCTCGAGAAGCTTCCGGGATATGCCGGTATGACCGCTGCAGAAATCGGGCGGCGCATTTTAAATATGCTGCTCAACTCGGTTACTAACAGCGCACAGATCTTAAAAATAAACGCCGGGGATGTTCGCGCCGATGGCACCGTACAATTACCGAATCTCAGGCGATTCCTGCGATCGGACGCCCTGGCTCTGGCTTTTAGGGACAATCCTTTTACTAAGTGCGGTCAGCCGATTCCATTGCAATGGCTAGCCGAGCGCCTGATGAACCCGGAAATATATTATCGCCTTTTGGGAATTCCCGAAAAAAAGACTGAGCTGGGGGAACGGCTCGGTGTCTTTACCGATAAGACCCAGACCAAGGCCAATAAGATTCTCGTCTATACACCGCCGGAAACCAAGGCTAAGGGAAAAAAGGAGTCGGTGCCGGGACTGGCCGACGAGCGCATTCTGGAGCGTCAGCCCCAGCAGGGCGATGTCAGTGGCAAGGTCAACAATGTCAATTTAGGACGGCTGGGTGGCGCTTTTTACGCCAGCTGGGATTTTATAGATGATCCGGCGGCCGGGAGCGATCAAAATGCCCGCAGTGTATTTAAAAGTGGGATACTGGCGACCGAGGACGCGAGTGAAATGCTCTGGTCGCTGCCCAATGGTTTTATGGGTGCGGCACTCTTTAACGGCCAGGGGATTAGACAGAATGCAGCACCTAAAAACGTGGCGGTGGGCGGCGCACTCGACGGCACTATCAGTCCCCTGGGAGCCTGCCTGGATTGCCACCGCGATGGCTTTAACGGTGGCGGTGTGATTCGAAACAATGCGAATTCGCCTGAGCGCTATACCGATGTCTTTGCGGCGAATAGCCCGCACCCCAAGGTGGATTCGTTTTCACGGCAGTTCTTCATGAACGGCGGAAATCCTGAGTATGAGGCGCTCAAAATTAGGGACAACTCCGACCTAGTCGCCCGGCACGAACTGGCAGAGGCGAGAATCGTGAACGACGGAAAAACCCAGGCCGGGATTACCGATGCCATGGTGGCCTATAGAAAAGTTTTATCGGCGGAGGATCAGGAACGAGAACTTAAGGTGGCGCCTGGTTCGCGCGCCGGCGTCGGCGCAATGACCCGTCGGGCGTTCGACGATGCGTACTGCGGGCTTAAGGGCCTACGCCCTACGCAGGACATTGGGCGACTCAATTTCTCGGACAGCCTGCGCAGTGGCGGTGGTCGTAATGATGTTACGCAAACCATTCGCAATCAAAATAGCCGCATTCAAAGCGGCGGCAGACACAATCGATTCAGGCGCTAGAGGTAGGCTGCGACCCTCAGCGGATTACCACCTGCACCATCGTAGAGCGAGCCTTGCGATCTCTGCGGGCCTTGAGACCATTTGGATCTTGGCGCGCCCCTTGAGTCCTGTGGCCCAGGAGAACCTCGCGCGGCCAGAAGAATTCTCCCCCGCGATTTGGGAATGCCCCGGCCCTCTAATTCGTTTCTCGCAATGTAATGCCTTACGGTTTTAAGTGCACGGCCCCACTCTACGATTCGACTAAAGGCGAGCCCCGTCCAAAAACGGCCAAACGCCTTGCCTTTTCGAGCCCCCGTCACGGCAAGAGCGACGTCACAAGTAAAGCGTCTCAAAAAGTTAGCAAACCCCTCTCGAGTCTGTGCTTGAACCAGCAAATGAATGTGATTCCCGACGTTGGCCGACTCCAGAACCCGCACGCGGTGCCGGTGAGAGACCGTCACAAGGATGCGCTTTACGGAGACGGCATGGGATCTCGCCAGTAACGAGAGTGATCCGCGAGCCTTTTCCGCGCGAAGCACCAGATGCATCGGACGATTGGTTACTACAGGGCGCCTGGATTTTCTTAAACCCCGGCCTAGTTCACCGCCGTGACATGTCGAGCGTTTGGAGTCCTTAAAGAATGTCAGCTGTTGTGGGTACGTCTTGCGATCCATGCCCCTGGTTCTATAAAGGTACCTTTAGCCTGTCAAGGACGCAATTCTGAGAAATCGTAGGGGCAATGCAATAAAATCTATTTAGATACGATTAAGGTAACGGCTCTGTTCTCCAAAATTGCCATAAAAACACCCTAAAAAAAGCGCCGGCACAGATTGGATGTCACAACCGCTTCCGGCTTCATACGTTGAGGCCGCCATCTGACGTGCACGGCCGAGCCGTGCGCCGAGTTGTCGGGCCGAGCCGTGGGTCGAGCCGTGGGTCGAGCCGTTGGGATGACCGGTGCGGTGATCGGGTCCGTACAAAAAAGACAGGTTGAATTCTTAAATCAGTCCGAAAGCGGGAGGCGGATATTCAAATCGAGCCAAGCACCGTTAATTAATATGGCGCTGTTGCAAAAGATTGTGGCTAAAGTCGGGGAAGCACAACTAGCATCAGGCTAGGAGTGGGCCCAGGAATTTTCCCCTTCCGCACGATATCGACGAGAAGA
>CAZRVZ010000053.1:0-45086 GCA_964603655.1 uncultured Pseudobdellovibrionaceae bacterium
CAAGGGTAGAGTCATCACGCTCAAAATAAATAAACTGCTAATTCGGTTCACAGAACACCTCCGTTAGCCGCTCTTATCGCCTGTTCACTTTTACCCCGCAAGCCATCCGCCCAAAATACCGGTTTCGCCGTTTGAAACCGCATAGAAACCACCCAAAAGACCTCACTGAACAAAAACCTGCCTCCTCCTTCCAACGCCTAGAAATCTATGCTGTGCGTCATCCATCTGTGGTTGCAAAGTGTCGCTTTAACTCAAGGAGTGAAAATGTATCGATTACCGTTAGTGGCCTTGGCTGGAACGTTTATAAACCTAGTGGCCGTTGCCGTTCCGTCGGATCTCAAGTTGGTGTCTCCGACGTCGGTGGTCGTGGTATCCAAGACAGCCCTCCGCGTAACGTACAAGCTTCCTTGTAAGAATAACGATGTCACTCAAGCCGTTCTACTCAACGACGATAGCGGTGACAATGTGGTGGCGGTTGGCGTGGTTTATTCGGCGGAAGAACGCAATTGTGGTCAGTCTACCCTAAAAACCTTCTCTGAAAGAGTAAACGTTACGGCGCGGGGCTACTCCACCGAAGAGACGACATTCGAGCCGGTTAAAATCTCCGAGTCATACAATGAGAAGCTCGCACAATATGTCGGTTCACGACTGAGCGGCGCGGGCACGCTCGATCGCCCGTCGGTGGAATTCCTTGTAAACAAGGACCAAAACCGGGATGGGGACAACAAGATTACTCTGGAAAAGAGCTCGCTCAGTTGTCTGGGCAATCCGTCGTGGGAAGGCAATGCCAAAGCCGTGGGAGTTTGTCTGGTAGAGGGGAATGGCACGGGGGCGGTTAAGTACAAGTACGCAGTCATTGTCAGCGACGATACCGAGCACCCTGGTGAAATACGTCAGCTCAAGGTTTCCTTAGTCTCATACGAGCTTTAATCGACAGCGTTCACGACGGCCCAGGTTTGGCCGTCAGCGTGAAATCCCATTCCGACCCACCGGCCGTATCACGAATTTCGATCCCCTTTGCGGCAAGATCTTTGCGGATGTTATCGCCGGTCACATAGTCCTTATTGGCTCTCGCCTGAGCGCGTAGCTTTAACGCCGTATCGATATCCACGGGGTCAATGTTTCTTTCCTGTGCGATCTTGCCTCGCAATTCCATAAGAAATGCGCGGGGAGACTCTTGGAATAGGTTGATGACAGCACCCAGCGCTTCAAAATGCCGGACAAATGATTCAGCCAATGATTGGGTTTGCGGCGACAGTTGGAATCTCTTGGCATCGAAAACCGCATTGGCTAGCCGAACGTATTCAAAGACAAGGCCCACCACCTTTGCGGTATTGAAATCATCCTCCATGGCGGCAATCCATGCCGATTCATAAGTCAGGGAGAATTTCTCCAGTGCTATCGTTTCAGCTGTAGGTGTAGGCGTATGGGCTGTCTGTTCTCCTAAACGGCCCAACTCCTGCGTTCGCGCCAGGCAAGTATAAAACCGGTGTAATGCCGCCTGACATTCGGATATGTGTTTCTCGGAAAAGTCGATAGGCGATCGGTAGTGACTCGACAACAAAAGAAATCGCAACACCTCGGGCGAAAACCGAGTCATGAAATCGCGGTTTAAGAAAATATTTCCCACCGATTTGGACATCTTTTCAGACTCGAGATTCACAAGATTGTTGTGCAACCAGTAATTGGCAAAGGGCTTGCGTGTCGCTCCTTCCGACTGAGCGATTTCGTTTTCATGGTGCGGGTGGATTAAATCCAGACCGCCGCCGTGAATATCGAAGTGCTCCCCCAGGTAACGAATCGCCATGGCCGAACATTCGATGTGCCAGCCGGGCCGACCCTTGCCCCACGGACTGTCCCAAGCAGGTTCATCCGCAGCCTTCTGAGGCTTCCAAAGCGAAAAATCCAGCGGATCCTGCTTCTTTTCGTTGGGGTCGATGCGAACTCCTACACGCAGATCGTCCAGTTTTTTCTTGGACAGCTTTCCATATTCGGCGAATTTGCGAACAGAATATAAAACCTCACCGTCTGGCGTGGCGTACGCCATTCCATTGGCGATGAGCCGTTCGACCAGCGCGATAATATCCGGAATGTGCTGAGTAACCGCCGGGGCGTGATTCGGTGGACGCACCCCCATGCGCACGCGATCGGCGACGAACTCGGCGGTAAAACGGGTTGCAATCTCTTGACTTGTAGTCTTCTCCTCTCGGGCTCGGTTGATGATCTTGTCATCAACATCGGTAAAATTGGAAATAAAGGTCACCTCGAACTTGCTGAACTCAAAAAAGCGTCGCACGACATCGAAAAATATTGTCGGTCTCGCGTTTCCAACGTGAGTGAGTCCGTATACCGTCGGGCCGCAGGCGTACATACCGATTTTTCCGGGGCGGATCGGTTTGAGGAGTTCTTTTTTCCCGGTTAAAGTATTGGTTATCTGAATCGCCATGGCAGGGAAAAGGCTATCCTAAAGAGGACCGTTCGCCAAAGCGATCCGTTAGTAATAAACCCGAAAAGCCTAACCCGAAGAGACTAACTCTTTGTTCTCAACAGAACGACCGCATTCGCTTCGATGGCGCGCTTTTCCCCGACCGCACCCATTCCCTCACCGGACTTGCATTTCACGCTGACGTCCCGGAGTTCACACCCCATGAGTTGCGCAATATGTTGCCTCATAGAATCCACTAGCGGGGCCAGCTTGGGCTCCTCCAGGTGCACGGTGCAGTCGACGTTTTGCACCTCCCAGCCGAGTTTCTTAATCTCCGAAATCGCAACGGTCAGAAAGTGCGAGCTAGTTCGCCCAAGATTTTCCGGTGCCGAATCAGGAAACCATTGCCCGATGTCACCCAGGGCGAGGGCGCCGAAACAAGCATCGGTGATGGCATGCAGAAGCGCGTCCCCATCCGAATGTGAGTCGACCCGGTAATAGCATGGGACTGCAATTCCGCCGATTGGAATCTCGGATTTGCGAATAGTGGGGATTATGCTGTGAATGTCGTAACCGGTTCCGATGCGCATGTCGGCTCCTTCTGTTCGACGAACGTTGCCAATGTCTTCATTTCAAAATCATGAGTGAGCTTGATATTTCTGACATCGCCCTCAAATACGCCCACGGGAATTCCATAAAATTCGCAAATGGAGGCATCATCGGTGAATGTGGTCGACTGAGTTTCCGCCTTGTCCAGGAGCGAGCGAATTACCGCATACTCAAATATCTGAGGTGTCTGAACTCGAAAAACTTGGTTTCTATCGACCGTTTCAATCACGCGCTGGTCCTCAATTCGTTTGAGGGTGTCATTCATTGGGATAACGGGAATCCAGGCTCCATAAGAGCGGTTGTCGAGATGCTCCCGAATACGTCTCAGGAAAATCGATGACAGAAACGGACGGCAGGCATCGTGTATTAAAACACGGGTGGGAGGTGGCAAATCCTCCATTGCTGTTAAAGCGAGCCGTGAGGAGTCCTGGCGACGATCGCCACCCGAAATCACCCGGATAAGCGTGGAGCCGGCGTTCAAGGCGGCGGCGTCGATTTGCTCCTGCGCCAGAGCAATGTAGGGCTGAGGAACCGCAACGACAATTTGGCGAAAGCACCTCAAGGAGAGAAGTGATTTTAACGAATGGGTAAAGACCGTGAGGTCGGTCAGTGGTTGAAACTGTTTTGGAAGCGAGGCTCGGGAATTCGAATCAAAAAAACGTCTGCCAATCCCGCCGCCCAATAACGCAGCATCAATCATGTTGGGTTTTCTGGCTCAAGTGCCAAAAATGGCCTCAAGCTCCCTTTCTACGTCGGCCTCTTTAAGATTCTGGGCCAGTGAGAGTTCCTTGACCAAAAGGGTTTTTGCTTGATCGAGAAGTTTGCGTTCACCAAAAGAAAGGTCCTTGTCGCTCTTGAGTAAAAAGAGAGCCCGCATGACCTCGGCGATTTCATGGACCTGTCCAGTGTGGATCTTTTCCATATATTCGCGATAGCGACGATTCCAAGTCTGGTGATCGAGCTCCGAGCTTTCGCGTTTGCGGAGAATCTTATAAACTTCGTCCACCTCTTTTTGCTTGATGATGGGGCGGAGTCTTTGCCCAGAAGTCTCAATGGGGACGAAGACTTTTTTGGGGGCGCCGTTGTCCTGGATCTCCAAAATATAGAACGCCTGCTTGTTCCCCGAGCCGAATTCGCGCTCCTCGATGCCTTTAACGATTCCCACTCCGTGGGAGAGGTGAACCGCGTTGTCGCCCACTTTGAATCGATACGTCTTATCTTCAAGTTTCATTTGTAATCCGTGAATTGGACAGAGGGTATAGCACGGCGACACGAATAAAGCATTAACAAAACCGCTGTGACGCGGAGAGTGGTCTTAAAAACATTTACAATTTCAACTACTTAGCATTTAGATATTAATTGAAGGTGTTCTGAGGCCGGCCTGACCTTATTCCGAGGAATTAGAGTCTTCAAGGAAAAAATGGAGCATTCGGGGGTTTCTGAGTGGGTGGCATGCGTGTCATATGAATGATGTCTATGACGTCCATTACAGACACCGAAAACCCGAGCGAGCCCCCACGCCTGATTCTGGCGTCCGCGTCTCCGAGACGGCGGCAAATCCTGGAAAGTATGGGGCTCGCATTTACAGTGGCGGAGCCGAAAGCGGATGAGGTTGAGCCGACGATTCAGACACTCACCGCTACGATTGAGGAGAACGCGTATCAAAAGGCACTGGCTGTTGTACGAACGGTTCAGCGCTCCAGTGACATCGTCGTGGCGGCCGATACGCTGGTCGCGATAGATGATGTGGTCGTTGGAAAGCCGAAGGGAATGGCAGAAGCACGCTCGATGTTGCAGCGATTTTCGGGGCGAACGCAGACGGTGGTAACGGGGTTAGTTCTTTTTTCACACTATTACGGCGTGCGGAGATCGCACGCAAACACTCAAATCACGTTTCACGATCTGGAGTCGATGCAGATCGAGGAGTATCTGAAGACTCGGGAGCCGTATGACAAGGCTGGCGCCTATGCGGTTCAGGGGCTGGGGGCGCTATTTATTCGTTCCATCGAGGGCTCGTATTCCAATGCGATGGGATTTCCGCTGGAGCTGTTTCTGAAGGAGCTTCACGCACTTACGCAGCTCCCCTTGTATCGGTGGTTTCAATGATGGCAGCCAGCGCGTCGGGGCGAGTGGGTGATCGAGTAAGCAGGGCGCTGGCTACTATTCATCGCTACGGCGATATTCGGGTGGTTGCTGCCGTGAAACACCAGCCGATCGACACAATTCGCGAGGCTCTTTTGGCGGGAATCCGAGAAATCGGGGTGAATCAGGTGCAGCAGTGCACGGCGCTGCGAGAAGCCTTTTCCGATAGGGATATTGCCTGGCATTTCATCGGGCATATCCAGAGCCGAAAGGGAAAGCTCTTGCTGGACTATGATTGTGTTCAGAGCATCGATCGCCTGGTGGTGGCGCGAGCTATGAATGAACATTTATTGGCAGCGGGAAAGACGCTGAACGTATTAATTGAGGTGAATATTGGGGACGAGGTGCAGAAATCGGGAGTTCGAGTGGGTGAGTTGGACTCTTTTCTAACAGAAATGAGTCAGTGTCAGTCGCTGCGTGTCTTCGGGTTAATGGCGATGCCTCCTTTTTTAGAGCCCCCGTCGGCAAGGGCTGGGTATTTTCGCAAAATGCGCGGGCTTTTCGAAAGACAGCCGTCCTTCTCAGTTTTGTCGATGGGGACCAGCACCGATTTTGAAGTCGCGCTTTCCGAAGGGAGCACCATGGTGCGTTTGGGAACGACATTATTTGGTGAACGGCCCAAAGCCACTGGCTAGACGCTCACACCCAATCGCTCGGAAATCATCTCAATCTCACGCAACAGGATCTTCCAATCGGCCTCAGGAGCATCGAATACGAGCCGCTGGTCCGGGGTAAGGGAGTACCCGCCGGGATTTTTTTGAATCAACGCCACAATTTTTGTGGGGCTCGCGGGTGTGGTGGAGGCGAACTGCAATGTAGTGCGCTTGGGGCCGCAACTCATGCGGATGACGTGAAGACGCTTCAGGTGAATTCTTAGATACATGAGACCCAGAAGGTTGATCACCTCTACCGGGGGTTTTCCGAAACGATCGGTTAGTTCCTCCTCGAATTGGGCGATCTCTTCTGGGGATACCAGGGACGAAAGCCGGCGGTAAGTGTTTACTCGCTCGCTGACGTCGGGCAGGTAGACGTCTGGAAAATAGGCGGGAATTCTCAAATTGATATCGGGTTCGATCTCGATTTTCAAAGGTTTACCCTGGAGTTCCTGAATGGCCTCTTCGAGAAGCTCGAAATACAGATCGGTGCCGACAGCGTTGAGATGTCCCGATTGCTGCTCTCCCAACAGGTCGCCCGCCCCGCGGGAATCTAAGTCTTGGCTGGCAATTTGGAAGCCGCTACCCAACTCGCTGTAGCGTTGCATGATCTGAAGGCGCTGCTTGGCATCGGACGAGACCTTGTTTTCGTCGGGGATCATCAAATAGCAATAGGCACGTTTGTCCGCGCGCCCGACCCGACCCCTGAGCTGGTACAGCTGGGCCAGGCCGAAATGATCGGCTCGATCGATGATAATGGTGTTGGCCAGGGGATTATCCAGTCCTGATTCAACGATAGAGGTGGACACCAATACCTGAAAGTCGTTTTTGAAGAACCCAATCATGCATTTTTCTAGCTCCTCGGCCTCCATTTGTCCGTGCACAACCTGGAAACGTAGCGATGGAAAAAGCGAGCGCAGCTCATCGGCAATGGTGTGAATGGATTCAATACGATTATGGACGTAGTAGATCTGCCCGTCGCGAGCCAGTTCATTCGAGATGGCCTCTCGCAAGATTTCTTCATCGTGTCGGCAGACGAAGGTACGAACGCTGAGGCGATCGGGCGGCGGCGTGGTGATGATGGAGATATCCATGATTCCGGCCATGGCCATGTTGAGTGTTCGGGGTATCGGGGTCGCGGTCATTGAAAGGGTATGCACCCCCTGAGAGAGTTTCTTCAGGCGCTCTTTATGTAAAACTCCGAAACGGTGCTCCTCATCAATCACCACAAGTCCTAAATTGGGAATCTGAAAATCACTGGAAAGCACCCGGTGCGTTCCGATAATGATGTCGATCTCACCGCGGCCGACTGCGGTCAGGGTTGTTTTGATCTGGGCGCTCGAACGCAGGCGTGACACCATATCAACCCGAATCGGGGTGTTCTTGAAGCGCCGGGAAAATGTTTCAAAGTGTTGAAAGGCCAAAATCGTTGTCGGAACGAGAACGGAAACCTGTTTACCACTCATGGCCACCCGATACGCGGCCCGCATCGCTATCTCGGTTTTTCCATAACCCACGTCACCGCACAGTAGACGGCTCATTGGATGGCTCTGCATGAGATCGTGATCCAGATCGTCAATAGCTTTGAGCTGGTCTGGAGTCTCGTCGAACGGAAACTCCATTTCAAACTGCTCGTAATCGCTTTCCGCCGGTCGACACGGTTCTACGGGAATGAGCTTGCGGCGGGCGTGCGTTTCCAAAAACTGTGCTGCCAGGTGAGCGATAGCTTTTTGTACTTTCGATTTTGTTTTGCCCCAACGATCACCGCCCAGTTTGTCGAGGGCCGGACTCGTAGCCTCGGCCGCCGCGAATTTTTGGATGATATTCAATCGATAAATGGGGACGTACAACTTGTCGCCATCTCGGTACTCGATGACGGCGTAGTCATTGGGGATTCCCAAGAAATCCCTCGATTGAAGTCCCAGATAACGGCCGATTCCGTGATCCTTGTGGACGACGTAATCATTCGTTTTGAGCTCTCGAATAAATGATAGGTGCTGGGCCACGGTTCGATGCCCTTTGCCACCAGAGGCTGCGGACCGTTTCTTTTTTCCGAAAATTGCCTCTTCACTGATAATGGCAAGGCGCAATCGTGGATAAAGCGCGGTGTGGGTGATGAATCCGTGCCAGATGTGGATGCGTTGAAAATCGACGGAATGTAGGGGTTGTAGCGCAGGGGTCGAGTCCGAGTGTATTTCGCATTTCAGCCCATAGGTGGCAAACAAAGACTCCATGCGCTCAGCGTGAATTCGACTGTGGCAAACCACGTGAATGCGATAGCCCTGGTCCATCCAGTCGTGAAACTTTTTGGCGAGGTTTTCGAGCGGTAATTTCCCACTCGATTGGGTAGTGGTGATTCCAAGTGGCACCGGCTCCGCAAGGAACGAGACGCCGTCGTCGCGACCGCCGAAACTTTCAAAACATACCGGATTGATTTGGCTCAGCCAGCCGCCAAGTTCGGCCGGATTGACGGTCAGTGACTCGAGCGTTGCGATAGGTGACGGGTGTTGTTCAAATAAAGAATGGCTCTTTTGAAGTCGTGGAAATTCGGTTTGGGACGCAGCTTCCATTAGCTGTCCGTCGATCGCCAGTAGGGCGTCGTCTGGAAAGTATTGGTACAGAGGTGAAGACCGGCCACTTAAGATCGGAAAAAGGTGGTCGTAAGCGGCGTTGGGCGTCCCGTCCTGAATCTGAATGAGAAGCTCGTCCCGATCGGACTTCGGGTATCCCAGGTTGTCGAGTCTTTCCTTTAGAACGGGGGCAATCTTTAAGAACTCTTTCCCCCTGGGAATAAGGCTCTGTTTAACCGGAATGACCTGGGCTTCGATAACGGGGTCGAGTGAGCGTTGATCGTCTGCACGAAAAAAACGCAGCGATTCTACAAAGTCACCCAGGTATTCAATGCGAAGTGGGTTTTCGTACAAGGGAGAAAAGATATCGAGAATCCCGCCCCGCACGGCGAACGAGCCAGGATCCGAAGCGTTGGGCAGCATCTGGTACCCGTTCCGAATCAATGCGTTGATCGCGGATTCACGGGGTAGCTCCATCTCGGGGCGAATGGAAAGAGTGGCATCGAGAAACTGTTCGGGGGCCAGGGTCTTTTGAAGGAGCGCGCCCACAGTAGTGACGTATATCGCTGGGGCCGAGTCATTAATAAGGTGAAACAGTGACGAGTTCTTTTCCCAGCAATCCTGGGGGTTGGGCATGAGGTTTCGGTGAAAGTCGAAATCGAGAACGGGGATGGTGCGAATCTTCTCGCGCTGGCCAACGAAAAACCTAAGATTGTCGACAGCATTTCGGGCGTCGCCGCGAGAGTTAAAGACCGCCACGACCGGTTTATTCGTGCGCTGAAATAGAGTGGCGAGAACAAGGGACTTTCCCAGGTCGTCCAGCCCCACGAATTTCGAAGGCCAAGCGGTTCCCGGAACGGGGGCGATTAACCAGCGTTCAATCGACTCGGGAGGAACTAACTCCATTCGACTTTCGGATCTCTTGCCATCAGCTCTTCCAGGGCCGCGCGACAGGTTTGGCCTTCGTAAAGTATCTTATAGGCCTGTTCCGTAATTGGCATCTCAACCTTAAGCTGCTTCGAGAGCGCGAACGCCGATTTGGCAGTGTAAACGCCCTCGGCAATCCCGCCCAGCTGCTTCTCTATCTCGGCGAGCGGCTTTCCTTCGCCCAGTAAAAGGCCCACCGTTCGATTTCGCGAGAGAGGACCCGTGCAGGTGAGTACCAGGTCTCCCATTCCCGCGAGCCCGAGAAAGGTCAGAGGATCGGCCTTTTTTCGAGTGGCGAGTCTTGCCATCTCGGCCACACCCCGGTTGATGATGGCCGCCTGGGCGTTATATCCAAGTTTGAGTCCGGTCACGACACCGGAGCCGATTGCAATCACGTTTTTGAGTGCGCCGGCAAGTTCAACGCCGATGACATCGGCGCTGGCGTAGACTCGAAAATAACGGTTGTTGAAAATTCGCTGAACATGCGCCGCGAGATCGGTATCGCGGCTTGCCGCCGTAACGGCAGTAGGCAAGCGTTGAACGACTTCCGCAGCAAAGCTCGGGCCCGAAAGAATGGCGTAGCGGCATTTTGGCGCGATATCCGACAGAATCCCGCTTACCGTGAGTTCGGTGCCGATCTCGATACCCTTGGCGCTGTTGATAAATATTTTGTCGCTGAAAATCGCACCCACTGGAGTCAGTACCGAGCGGATTTTTTGGGTGGGAATCGCGCAAACGATGATGGAAGAAGCTTGAACAGCCTTCTCCAATTGCGTTGTCGCCTTGATGCGGGGGTTGAGTAGGAACCCTTTCAGGTATCTTGGGTTTGCGTGCTGGTTCGCAATTTCGTTCACTACGGAACTATCGCGGCCCCAGAGTGTAACGTCGTGGCCGTTATCAGCCAAAACGTTGGCGAGTGCGGTGCCAAAACTCCCGGAGCCGAGAACCGCGATCGTTTCGGATTGCGCCATGTGGCAAACCCTGCACCAGTTTTGCGGTGTTTTCAACTTGAGCTTGTCACAGTGCAGATTGGCTAGGGTTTATTGATTGACGGGCATTCGGTGCGTTGATAATTTTTTCATCACTGAATTTGTAATATCAAGTAGTTAGATTTTGGCGCGGAAGGCGACGGAATCTATCCTGAGGCGTCAGCCAACGGATCAACAAGGGCAGCAACTTTGGAAACGGGCTTTTATACCGCCTTTTGGTTTATCGTAATTTCAGCACTCGTAGTACCGTTGATGCTTGGCGTCGGAGCGCTTGTTCGCCCCAAGCAGAAATCAAAGGGTTGGGAAGCCGTCTCGTACGAGTGCGGTGAGGAGCCCGTGGGCTCGGCGTGGGTTCAATTCAATATTCGCTTTTACGTCGTGGCGATCATTTTCATCATCTTTGATGTCGAAATGGCGGCCTTTTTTCCGGTCGCGGTCGTTTATAAAGATGCCGTGATGAACGGATCCGTTTCGCTGGTGTTCGCGGAGATTTTTTTGTTCGTGGCGTTGCTGGTTGTAGGGCTAATCTATTGCTGGGTTCGCGGGGATCTCGAGTGGGTGAAGGGTGTCGCCCAGACCGCTCGGAAGCGGCCATCCCATAACGGTATCCAGCGGAGTCTCCAAAGAGTTGATGGGGCTGGGCAGTAAGGTGCAGAAATCGGCGACATTCGCTCACACGTTTCACGACTGGGTGGGAATTCTGCCGTTGTGGGGATGGACCGCAGTGTCGGCCTTCGTGATGATTTTTCTCCTGGCACTGCCCTTTGGGGGAATCGCTACGTACGTTGAGCGTCGAGTGGCCGCCTTCATGCAGGACCGATTGGGTCCGAATCGGGTTGGGCCCGAGGGGATTGGGCAGTTTTTTGCCGACGCGGTGAAGATGCTGGCCAAAGAGGACTTCATTCCGGCCGGCGCGGATCGTTTTCTTTTTAATCTAGCCCCGCTTCTTGTCGTGGTAGGTGCCTGCAGCGCCTTCGTGGCACTACCGCTCAGCCGGTATCTCATGGGTGGCGACCTTAATATCGGGGTGGTGTACGTATTGGCCGTTACCACGCTCATTGCCCCCGGCATTCTCCTGGGATCCTGGGCATCCCAAAACAAGTGGTCGCTTCTGGGAGGGCTTCGGGCCGCTGCCCAAATCGTGAGCTATGAAATTCCCGTGGCTTTGGCCATCATTCCGGTCGTCTTGATTTCCGGGACGCTTCAGGTGGGTTCAATCGTCGAACAGCAGGGGTGGCTGGGCACAGGGGAAGGGGCTGCCAATTTTCATTTTTGGAACCTTTTTTACAATCCGTTTACTTTTGTATCGGCCTTTATTTTTTTCATCGGAGGCTTGGCGGAGACGAATCGAATACCGTTCGATCTGCCCGAGGCGGAGTCGGAGTTGGTTTCTGGGTTTAATACCGAGTTTTCGGGGATGCGATTTGGGCTTTACGCTCTCGGAGAGTTCGTGGATGTTTTTGTGATGTGCGCCATGGTCACCGCGCTTTTTTTGGGCGGGTGGCACGTGCCGTTTTTGAATCTCGAAAACTTCTGGGTGACACTTCCGATGGGTGTCATCGCGCTGATTCAATTGACGCTATTTATGGCTAAAACTCTGTTTCTCATCTTTGTCGTAATGTGGTTGCGCTGGACGCTTCCGCGTTTGCGCGTGGACCAGCTGATGGGGCTTTGTTGGAAAGGGCTAGTCCCTCTGGCATTGATGAATGTAGTGGGTACCGCCGTTTGGATGTGGGCCTTTCACGGGCAATCGTTCCCACAATTATTGGCAAAGGCCTTTTCGGGATAGTGGTGGTTCTTTTGTATTTTGGTGAATGATGACGACGGGTCTAAAGCTAGTGTTGGTTGCGGCTGAGATATTGACGATTCTGTCGGCTTTATTTGTAACCTTTCACACCAACATTCTTTATGCCTCCATCGGACTGTTATTTGCATTTCTCGGAGTTGCTTTCATGTTTGTGTACGCCGGAGCGGATTTTCTCGCCGGCATTCAGGTCATTGTCTATGTGGGTGGGGTTACCATTTTAATCCTTTTTGCGATCATGCTGACGCAATGGATTTACAACACCAAATTAAGGGACGTTCGAACCCGGTTATTCATTCCCACGATGATAATCGCCCCGGTGATGGCCTATACCCTCTATCTAGCCCTGGACGAGCTCGCGACCGCTATTCTAAGGTCGCAGCCCCAGAATTTCGAGACGTTTTCCAACTCTCCCAAAACCGCGGTTATCGGGCAGGCGCTTCTTTCTACTTATGTATTACCCTTCGAAGCGATTACTATTTTGTTGTTAGGCGCTTTGGTGGGCGGTGTTTGGTTGGCGAGGCCGAAATGAGTTTTATCGATTGGATGACGGGACTCCATGGGTATTTGTTTGTGGGTGCGTGCCTTTTCGTGTTGGGGATTGTCGGGGTTGCGTCGCGAAAGAATGTGATTGGAATCCTTTTGGGGGTCGAATTGATGCTCAATGCGGCGGGGCTTAATTTCGTGGCTTTCAGCAAGTACCGCACGGCGGCCATTGATGGTCAGGTCGTTACGCTTTTCATTATTTTAATCGCGGCGGCCGAAGCAGCAGTGGCACTTGCCATTATGTTGCGGTTTTATCGGCTGAAACAGGTCGTGGATGCGGGCGAGGCCAATTTACTCCGGGAATGACTATGGCACAGACTGCACTTTGGATACCGCTTCTGCCACTAATGGCCTTTGTCATTCAGGTGTTCGTGGGGAAACGCTTGCCACGTCAGGGCGACTTTGTTTCTGTATTGGCGATTCTGGGTTCCCTGATTTTGGCCGCCCCGATATTTTTTCGAGTTCTGACGACGGGCGAAGTGTCGGACGGTTTTTCCTTCCCGTGGATTACCCTGCCGTTGGGTTTGAAGACATTGGGTGCTGGGCACGCGCCGGCAGTTTTTGAAATCGTCATCGGAGTATGGATCAATAACTTGACCGCGATCATGCTTTTGATGGTGACGCTGTGTTCGTTTTTGATCCACGTTTTTTCAACGGGCTACATGAATGGCGAGCCCAGGTACCATCTTTTTTTCGCCTATATATCCCTGTTTTCGGCGGGAATGTTGGGGCTCGTGATTTCCGACAACCTGCTTACCTTCTTTATCTGCTGGGAAATCATGGGCCTATGTTCGTACCTGCTGATCGGGTTCTATTACGATAGGCCTTCGGCCATCCAGGCGAGCCTTAAGGCATTCATGACGACTCGGGTAGGGGATGTACTTTTTTTCCTGGGAATTGCGGGCGTTTATTTCGTTTTTGGAACATCCAACTTCAATGCGCTGTATGAGCTGGTACACATCGAATCGCTTAAGGCCATGACTATCATTGGCTTTCCGGCTCTCACTTTTATCGCGTTCATGATCCTCATGGGAACGGTTGGAAAGTCGGCCCAATTTCCGCTTCATGTTTGGCTCCCCGACGCAATGGAGGGCCCCACGCCGGTGAGCGCGCTCATTCATGCCGCGACGATGGTGGCAGCCGGTGTCTTTCTCCTCATTCGGACGTACCCCATATTAGAAGCTGGGCATATGTTGACCCTGGTCGCCTATATCGGGGCCGTAACCGCCTTTCTGGCGGCGCTCTTGGCCATCGTTCAGGTCGATATCAAAAAGGTATTGGCCTACTCCACGATAAGTCAGTTGGGATACATGGTCATGGGAGTTGGGGTGGGAGCTTTTGCTGCCGCATTTTTGCACCTAGTGACCCACGCCTGTTTTAAGGCCTGCCTATTTCTCTGCTCGGGTAGCGTCATCCATTCGGTGCACACTCAGGACATGCGCAAAATGGGCGGGTTGCGCACCAAAATGCCGCTGACCTTTTTGTCGATGTTCGTCTCGACGCTTGCCATCAGTGGTGTCCCGTTCTTTTCGGGATTCGTCAGTAAGGATCGTATACTCGCAGGCGCTTTGGGTTTTGGAATGGAGCACTCCCAGCATCTTTTGATTCCGGTTTTGGGGTTTACCGCCGCCGGTATCACGGCATTCTATATGTTTCGTCTGATCTATATGACCTTTTTTGGCCATGCTCGCGATGAGCATAGCCACCACCATGCGCACGAACAACCGGCCGCCATGGTGATCCCGCTGCTCGTTTTGGCGACGCTTTCACTGGCCATTTGGTTTGCGGGACCAACCGGAATTGAGGCCGTGGATCATTGGCTGCCGGTTCACTGGTATGATCACGCACTGGAAAACGTTCAGAAATCAATGGGAATTCATTCGGCTCACGCCGGCACGAATCACGCGGCTCACAGTCTGGCGCTGGTGTTTTCGTTGGTGATCGCGGGCTTGGGAATTGGTTTTTCGACCTTGGTTTACCTCAAGGGGACAATCTCCGCCGAGGGTCTGAAAACATTGTTTCGTCCGGTTCACAGTCTGCTGTGGAACCTCTACTATTTCGACCGCCTCTATATGGATGTACTCATTCAGAAGGGGCTGTTGAATTGGAATGCTCTGCTGGCCCGATTTGATGACCGAGTGATCGACAGGATTTTTGTGGACGGTTGGGGTCGGTTGACGCTGGTCGTGCGCACGATAGTCGGTAGATTCGATGACATTGTTGTCGATCGCATCATGGTGGATGGAACTGCTCATGGTACAGCGGCGTGTGGCTGGATAGTCCGTCGATTTCAGACGGGGCGGGTGCAGCAGTACTTGGTAATGATGATTATTGCACTGGGTTTTCTGACTTTAAGGTTCGTTTTTTAAGAGGGTGACCATGCTTAGTTGGATGACATTTATTCCGCTGATCGGAATGGGGGCGGTACTACTCATACCCAAACAACAACACGGCCTGATTCGATGGGTGAGCGCAATTGCAACGGGAATTCCGCTGCTCCTCGGGGTCAAAATGTACCTCGCATTTGATCGCGGCACAGCACAAATGCAATTTGTAGAGAGCATGCCGTGGATTGAGTCTTTCAACATTCACTACTTCCTGGGAATCGATGGTTTGAGTTTCCCCATGGTGCTCCTGACCGTTTTATTATCTTTCTTATGCATTTTTGCCTCGTGGGGAATCGACAAGGGGGTCAAGGGTTATTTCGCCATGTTTTTATTCCTCGAGACGGGAATGATGGGTGTCTTCTGTGCGCTCGACTTCTTTTTGTTTTTCGTTTTTTGGGAAGCGATGCTGCTCCCGATGTACTTTCTGATCGGTATCTGGGGCGGGAAGGACAAAGTTTATGCCGCCATCAAATTCTTTTTGTACACGCTCTTCGGTTCAGTGCTGATGCTCTTGGTGATGATAGCGATGTATTATTATTCGGAGCCGAACACGTTTGACCTTTTAAAACTCGCGGAGCAGCGCCCCTTTTCGGGAAAAACACTGGAGCTCTTTGGTTATGCTTTCGCGATGGACAAGATCTTCTGGGTCGGCCTGTTCATAGGATTCGCAATCAAGGTTCCTATTTGGCCGTTTCATACCTGGCTGCCGTGGGCGCACGTCGAAGCCCCGACTGCGGTTTCAGTGATTCTGGCCGGCGTACTGCTCAAAATGGGAACCTACGGAATTTTGCGAATGAACTACCCGATACTGCCCGAAGCAACCCAGTGGGCCTCGGACGGGATGGTTTTTCTCGGTGTAATGAATATTCTTTACGGCGCCTTTTGTGCGATGGCACAAAAAGATCTCAAAAAGCTGGTGGCCTATTCGTCGGTATCTCACATGGGATACGTTATTTTGGGAATGGCGAGTCTGAACACGACCGGTGTGAATGGAGCCGTGCTGCAAATGTTCAATCATGGCACCAGCACGGCCATGCTGTTCTTGCTCGTTGGAATAATCTACGAGCGAGTGCACCACCGTTGGATTGTTAAGCCTGACGGATCTCCAGGATTCGGTGGAATTGCAGCGGTTGTTCCTGTTTATACCACAGTGATGGCGTTGGCGGTTTTTGCATCGTTGGGGCTACCGGGCTTGAGTGGTTTTATCAGCGAAGCGTTGGTGTTTCTGGGTGCCTTCTCGGTGCCGAAATACCAGTCGTTCGTAGTCGTGAGCGCCTTGGGCATCGTTCTGGGCGCGGCGTATCTCCTGTGGATGTTCATGCGGGTGTTTTTGGGGCCACTAAACGAAGAGTACAAGGATCTGGAAGATATGAACTGGCGGGAACGACTCACTCTTGCGCCACTTTGTGTTCTCGTGGTTGTGCTCGGAGTTTATCCCATGCCTGTGCTCGAATTGATGCGGGTGTCGGTGGCCCAGTTAGTAAGCTATTTTGGTTGAGGAAGCCATATGACTACGGCAGTGACTACGGCGGTGACTACGGTGATGGCCCCAGAGGTGGCAACGGCGATAGCCAATGCTGCTGCTGCGGCCGTAACAATGGCCGTCAACCTTAAGAGCTTCGCTCCCGAATTGGTTTTGGTAGCCGGCCTGTGCTTTTTGTTTCTTTTGGATGCGATTATACCCAGTTCGCGGGGCTCGCGCTTGCCACTTTGGGTGGTGGTTTTCTCCTGTATTTTAGGTGCACTAGTAAGCGTTGGAAGCCCTCCGGCTGAGTCCACCCGTTTTTTTTCCGGGCTGATAGTTTCCGATGGCCTGACAACCTTTTTTCGGGTCTTTTTCTTTTTTGCCACGGCCTTGAGCGCCATATTGGCATTTTCGTCGACTGAAATTAAGCCCGGGGCCCGCACCGAGTTTTGTTTGCTGCTCCTCTGCGTGGCATTTGGATTGTGTTTGATGGCCTGTTCGATGAATCTGCTCCTTCTCTACATCGGAATCGAAACGGTGAGCATCGTTTCGTTTGTAATGGCCGGTCTCAATCGGGAGGATGCGCGATCCAATGAGGCGTCGCTCAAGTATCTTGTTTTTGGCGCCGTAGCATCGGCGATCATGATCTATGGATTCAGCCTGCTCTATGGCATCACAGGCTCGTTGGAATATTCAGAAATCGGCCGGTTTCTTCAAAATAACCCGGATCGATCGGGGTGGGTGTTGGTGATGGCCGTAACGATGGTTTACGCGGGTTTGGCCTACAAAATATCGTCGTTTCCACTTCACTTTTGGACCCCGGATGTTTATGAGGGTTCACCGACTCCGGTGGCGACATTTTTTTCAATCGCTCCAAAGGCGGCTGGTTTTGCGGCCTTGATTCGGTTTTTACTGGGCGTTCTCTCGGTTCCCGGAGCCCCAGGCTCTTGGAGTCCGCTGCCCCTGGGCGCTGGAAGCTGGCCACAGGCGATTGCGGTGATTTCGGTTGTGACGATGGTGGTGGGTAATTTGTCCGCGTTGGGCCAGCGTAATGTAAAACGAATTTTGGCCTACTCCAGCATTGCCCACGTGGGTTACCTTTTGATGGGGCTAATTTCTGCCAACGGGTTCGGTGTCAATGCTGTCCTCTTTTATCTGATCAGCTATTGCCTGATGAATCTGGGGGCTTTCTGGATCGTGGCGTTGGTTGCCGAACGAAAGGGTGCGGAAGATCTCGATGCCTTTCGTGGGCTGGGTTGGGAAGATCCAGTTTCCGGTGTTTGCATGGCGGTATTTCTATTTTCGTTAACAGGCATTCCGCTCTTTTCTGGATTTGTGGGAAAATTCTTGCTGTTTGCGAACGTAATTCAAACGCCAGGTTTTCTTTGGTTGGCGGTCATCGGTGTATTGAACAGCGTCATTTCTTTATTCTATTACGCGAGCATTCTCCGGGTAATGTGGTTGGATAAGCCGGATTCAATTCAAGTGACGGAGTTGCCGTTACTTCACCGTGTGACCCTGGTCGGGTTGGCGGTTCCCACCGTCGTGTTGGGCTTGTATTTTGAGCCGGTACTTCGGCTAACTCAGAGTCTGGTTGCCTCTTTGAGGTAATGGTGTCATGGAAAATTATCTCGCCATCTTGCTGCTATTGGGAATGGCGAGCGCCCTTTCCGGCGCCATTTTGGCGGGGAGCTATTGGCTGGGCGTCAGGAATCCGGGTGCGGCCAAACTCTCGACCTACGAATGTGGTGTGACGGCAGAGGGCAGTCCCCACGCCCCTTTTTTCAGCCGCTTTTACCTTGTGGCCGTGATGTTTTTGTTGGTGGATGTCGAGGCGGCCTTTTTTTTCCCATGGGCCGTCGCCTATCGGCAAAGCCTGTTGCAGGGACAAGTCCTCCTGATTGCGCTAATCGTATATCTCGCCATTTTTTCGTTGGGTCTCTTTTATATCGTTAAAAAGGATTGCTTGGGATTGAAGTAGTGCAGTTTATGGACCTCGCCATCGCGTTCCTTAAAACCGGGGTGTTCTACGGTATTATATTGACCGTCGTCCCCGTCATGGTGTGGGTCGAGCGCCGGGGAGCCGCACTCATCCAGGACAGGCCGGGACCTAATCGCGTCGGCCCCTTTGGGCTTTTTCAACCGGTAGCCGATTTTGTAAAGTTTATTTTTAAAGAGGATCCGGTTCCGACAAACGCGAATCCGGTGATCTTTTTACTTTCCCCGGCGTTAATTTTGATCCCGGCCTCATTGGCAATTGCAGTTCTGCCGTTCGGCGATCGGGTAGTCATCTTTGGACGTGAGATCGTGCTGCAGATAGCAGATCTGGATGTAGCGCTACTTTATATACTGGCCATTGGGAGCCTGGGGATTTACGGGATTCTTTTTGGTGGGTGGTCCTCGGGAAATAAGTATTCGCTCGTGGGGGCGCTCCGTGCCAGCTCGCAAATGATTAGTTACGAAATCCCGTTGGGATTGGCTGCGGCAGGAGCCGTAGTTGTGTTCGGTAGTTTTTCCCTGAGGGAGATTGTGTTGGCTCAGGACGGGACCTGGTTTGGCTGGCTGCCGAAGTGGGGTGTGTTCATGCAACCACTGGGGTTTTTCGTTTTCTTCATTTCTGCCTTTGCCGAGACCAACCGCATGCCCTTTGATCTGCCCGAAACCGATGCCGAGCTCGTGGGCGGTTATCATACGGAGTACGGTAGCATGAAGTTTGGAATGTTCATGATGGCGGAGTACATCAGTCTCACGACGATATCCGGAACCATGGTGGCGCTCTTTTTTGGCGGATGGCATCTCCCGTGGATTTCAGATGCTTCACTGCTCACCTGGCTGGGGTCTCAAAACTGGCTCGGATTTTTTCAGGTTGTCGTTTTCCTGTCCAAGGGTGCGATTTTTATGTGTGTCTTTGTTTGGGTAAGGTGGACGCTTCCGCGATTTCGGTTCGACCAATTGATGGAGTTGAGTTGGCGCCGCCTGATTCCACTAGGGTTATTGAACCTTTTGGCGACGGCGGTCGCTTTGGCTTGGATGGAGGGGCGGTGATCGACTCCGTGCTTATCGCGTTTAGTCTTCTGACCCTAGCCTCCGCAATGGGGGTTGTTTTTTCGAGGAGTGTCATTACCAGCGCGTTGTCGCTCATTCTGACAATGTTTTCACTGGCGGGTATCTTCGTTCTGCTGGGGTCGCCTTTTTTGGCGGCGATTCAAATATTGATTTATGCCGGAGCCATCGTCGTGCTCTTTGTTTTTGTGGTGATGTTATTAGATCAGGATCGCCTACAAGATGCTATCCCCAGTATGTGGTCGGCATTGGTTGCCGGCGCCCTCACCTTTTCATTTTCACTACTGCTCTTACGAGGCTTTAACCGCCAGCACCTCGTTGTCTGGGCAAGCGCTAAGGTGCCGACGATTCAGGACGTTTCTCTGAGTCTTTTCGGAGAGTTTCTATGGCCGTTTGAAGTGTTATCCGTGTTTCTTCTAATGGTTATTGTCGGCGTGGCGTTATTGGCTGGCGAAAGGAAGAAACTGTGAGTTTTTCCGACGCCTTTCAATACTGGATTTATTATCTGGTTGCCGCATTGTTTGGGTTGGGCCTGCTGGGATTTTTGATTCGAAAGAATGCGTTGATTCTGCTCATGAGCATTGAGCTGATGCTCAACGCCGTAAACCTGCAGTTTGTTTATTTGGGGATGCAATCCCATACTAAGGCGGGCTTGATAATGGTGATCTTCTCGATCACCGTTGCCGCGGCTGAGGTGGCCATTGGTCTGGCAATCATCTTAAATCTCTATCGATTGAAGGGATCCATTGATGTGGATCTGTTCAGTGGGCTTAGGGGATAATGATGCATACCTGTATTCCAATTCTATTCCTGATTCCGCTGGCCGGAGCGCTTTGGAACGGTGTGATCGGGCATCGAGCTTCGAGCAGAAGTGCGGGAAAGGTGGCTTTTCTAGCATCCGCCTGCGCATTCGGTATCGCTATTTATTTTTCCGTAGCCATTCAAAATAGCGGCCCGTTGGAGTGGTCGGCCGAATGGATAAATGTCGGGCAGTGGAGACTGAATTGGGGGTTTCGCGTCGATGGGCTAACGTCCGTAATGGCTCTAATGGTGACCGGAATTGGCTCCTTAATTCATCTTTATTCTATCGGCTACATGGCTCACGACGAAAGCCAGCCCCGGTATTTTGCCTATCTGAACCTGTTTCTGGCGGCCATGCTGATCTTGGTTACTGGCAGCAACCTGCTCGTGATGTTCGTGGGCTGGGAGGGCGTCGGCCTTTGTTCCTACCTTCTGATCGGATTCTGGTTCAAGGATCTCAAAAATCCAATTGCAGGTACAAAGGCGTTTTTGTTGAATCGCATCGGCGATGCTGGATTTTTACTGGGTATATTCGGCTGTTTGCAAGTGCTGGGCACGATTGAGTTCGAAGAGATGCAAAAGTATCTGGCGTCTTCGGCCGGAATCGATGTTTCAGCTCTGGGTTTTATAGCGCTATTTTTATTTGTGGGAGCGATGGGAAAGTCGGCCCAGTTACCTCTTTTTGTTTGGTTGCCGGACGCGATGGCAGGGCCGACGCCAGTGAGCGCGCTGATTCATGCAGCAACGATGGTTACCGCCGGCGTCTATATGATAGTACGGATGGGGTTCCTGTACCAGGTAACCCCCGAAGTGTCGCAGTTTGTGTCGCTTACGGGCGGAGTAACCGCGCTTTTTGCGGCGAGCATTGCGTGTGTTCAGACGGACATTAAGAAGGTCCTAGCCTACTCGACGATAAGCCAGCTCGGGCTGATGTTTTTGGCCGCCGGAGTGGGTAACTATCAGGCTGGTCTTTTTCACGTGGTAACCCACGCCTTTTTTAAGGCATGCCTTTTCCTGGGAGCGGGAAGCATTATTCATGCGCTTTCCGGAGAGCAAGACATTACCCGAATGGGAGGGCTGAGACGGGCGTTGCCGTGGACACACATGACCTTTGCGATCGCCGTTCTGGCCATTTGTGGTATGCCACCTTTTTCAGGTTTTTTCAGTAAGGATGCCGTTCTCTATTCCGCATTGGTCTCATCGCGAGGGGGAGTCGGCTTTTGGATTCTGGGTTTGTTGATCAGCGGATTGACGGCATTCTATATGACCCGCCTCTACCTGGTGACTTTTTTCGGAAATTATCGAGGGGCTCAGCACCCTCACGAGGGTTCTTGGACCCTGCTCGTTCCGCTCTTGGGTACCGCTGCGGGCTCTGTCATCGCGGGAATTATTTCGCTGCCCCATGAGTGGCATCTGGCCCCTGATTGGCTCGGGCATCTGCTCGGCGAGGTGATTCCCGTTTTTATCGCTGACTCCGGTGGAGTCGCGTCGAGGATTTCCGAAAATGCGGCGATGGTGGTTGCCACGGGGGCAGGGCTTTTGGGAATGGCTACCGCATTTGCAGTGTTCGGTCGCGGCGCAGTCCCGGGAGGGGCGGGAACGCGCAGCGGGGTACACGAGATTTTGTGGAACCGCTATTGGGTGGATGAGCTTTATGGGGTTCTGTTTGTCACGCCGTTTCGAGCTACCTGTGGCTGGTTATCTGGGTGGGTCGAGACCGGGATCATCGATCGTGGAGTTTTGGCGTTTGCTAAATGGGCCACGGCCGGCGGAGTGGTGGTTTGCTGGGTGCAGAACGGGAAGATTCAGTCTTATCTCATACTAATGTTGAGCGGGGTCGTAGCAACGATCGCCTGGTTTGCAATGGCGGGGGGGGGATGAGTCCATTCGCTGGCATTGCGATCGATGGAATTTTAGGACTGCTTTGCATTCCGCTTCTCGCGGCGATCGTGTGTGCGATGATTCCCCTGCGTTTCGTCAGGGGTTGGGCGCTTCTCGCAAGTCTGGCGGGGCTGGCGATTGCACTGCGGCTCACCCTTCAGTTTGATCCGTCGCGCGGAGCGGAGCTTCAGTGGTCTATGGTGCTGCCAGGAATTTCTTTTTTGAATAGCCGATTTGGAATCGGCCTCGATGGAATCAGCCTCCCATTGGTTTTGTTGACGAAATTAATGGTCCCGATAGCAATTCTGGCGAGCTGGAAGGTAAAGGAGCACCAACGACCCTTCATGGTTTTGTACCTGTTGCTTGACCTTGCCCTGACCGGCACGTTTTTAGCGACGGACATATTCCTTTTTTACGTTTTTTGGGAGCTGACGCTCATTCCGATGTTTCTCCTGATCGGAGTGTGGGGCAGTGGCGACCGCGTTTACGCTTCGCTCAAGTTTTTTCTTTATACGTTCGCCGGAAGTATTTTCATGCTGGCCGCGATTCTTTATTTGGTTTGGAAAAGCGGTGATGGTTCCATCTCGCCGAAAATAGCGTCACTGTATTCGTTTCGATTTGCAGGGGACACTTTAATCTGGGGTCTCAACGCCGAGGCATTGGTTTTTCTGGCTTTTGCGTCCGCGTTTCTCGTTAAGGTGCCTCTGTTTCCTTTTCATACTTGGTTGCCTGACGCCCACGTGCAGGCCCCGGCTGGCGGAAGCATTTTGCTTGCGGCGGTAATGCTGAAAATGGGGATTTACGGACTCCTGCGAATCGCCATTCCTATCTGTCCTCAGGCGTTCGAGCAGTTTTGCAACCCGTTGGCCGTGTTGGCACTCGTTGGGGCGGTTTACGGTGCTTGGATAGCGTTTCGGCAGACCGATCTGAAAAAACTCGTCGCCTATTCTAGCGTCAGTCACCTCGCACTAGTCGTATTGGGGATTTGCGTCCGCAACGAGCAGGGCCTGGCGGGGGCTGTTTTACAGACGGTGAATCATGGCCTGAGCACGGGGGCGCTCTTTTTTCTCGTGGGTTGCCTCTACGATCGTCGTCACTCGCGAGACTTTTCACAATACGGCGGTCTGGCCGCGGTGATGCCCCGCTTTTCATTCTTCCTGGTCCTAGCTGCCTGTTCGAGCATTGGTGTACCCGGACTTAACGGGTTTGTGGGGGAATTCCTCATTTTTTGGGGAGTGTTTTTGCGCAGTTCCCTTTGGGCGACGATTGCGGTGACTGGAATAGTTTTCGGCGCGATCTACACCCTCAGCCTCATTTCTCGCCTTCTTTTTGGTCAGATCACCGTGAGCGAAAACCATTCCCTGCGTGACTTGGATACTCGAGAGGTCATCGCGTTAATGACGCTCGCACTCGCCATGATCGTTTTGGGGGTCTTTCCGGGGCTGCTCCTGAAAACCTCAGGGCAGTTCACCGGCCATTTCTGGTCGGGCATCACTCACGGGGTGGAATATGGGAAGTGATTTGTGGCGGTTTGTAGCTACCACCTCCCCAGTACTTTCTCTGGCGTTGGGGGGTATGCTGCTCGTCTTCTTATCGGCAATTGGATCGAATCGCCGCTCCATCGCGCTCAGTGTTTATTTGTTGTCCGTTCTGGCAATGGTGTTTTTTAGCACGGCGCTTCTCAGAGACGGGCAGATCCTCTCTGGAGTACCGCTTGCCGGTTGGTATTCCGAATTTCAAAAGCATTTTTTTGCGGACAGCTTCTCCTATGGGTGGCTGATAGTGTTGGGGCTTTTCATGTCCGTCACGGGGGTTTTTGCGAAGGGTGATCTGGCGTCCCACGACTCTTTTACCGACGAGCTGGCTCTTTTTCTGTTTTCGGGGTGTGGCATCAGTCTTCTCATCACCGCATCCAGTCTACTAATGGTGTTCCTGGGTCTTGAATTTCTTTCGTTGCCCGTATATGTGCTCGTTGGCTGTCGACGAAATTCGCCGGCCGGTTCGGAAGCCGCGATGAAGTATTTTCTATTTGGAGCCTTTGCTTCGGTTTTTCTGCTTTTGGGTATTTCGATACTCTACGCCGGCAGCGGTAGCATCTACTTTTACGAAGTTGAAAAATATCTTGCCGTGGCATCATTACCGTCGCTCGCCGTTGGTGTTGGACTGATGGTTGCCGTGGTCGGGTTTAAGCTCGGTGTACCCCCTTTTCACCAATGGGTACCGGACGCGTACGAAGGGGCGCCGACCTCGGTGACCGGCTTTATGGGAAGTTCGGTCAAGTTGGCCGGTCTGGCATTGGCACTCCGGCTTTTTTGGGGGCCACTCTTACCATCCGTCGAGCGTTGGTCGCCGGTGTTGGTAACACTCGCGCTTTTGGCAATGGCGGTAGGCAGTCTAGGGGGATTGCTCCAGCGAAATCTCAAACGGCTTCTGGCTTATTCGAGCATTGCACACGCCGGTTATCTATTGCTTGGGGTTGCCGTTGCTCCAACCCACCTCGATACAGTCGTGCTCTGGTTTTACATGATTACTTATGGCGTGATGTTTCTGGGGCTCTTTGGCGCGATCGCCGAAGTTGAACGAACGACTGGCAAGGGATCACTCGACGCGCTTTCCGGACTGGGTTTCGGGCGTCCCTTATTTTCGGTTTGTGTAACGGTTCTCGTTCTCTCGGCGGCCGGGATCCCACCACTGGCCGGATTTCTGGCCAAGTACCTCGTGTTTTTGCAGGTCATGCGCAGCGGACACGCCGCTCCGGCAATCGTGGCACTCATCAGCGGCGCCATCTCCGTGGCCTACTACCTGCGCATTCTGGTTTATCTTTATATGCGCGAGCCGTCACAAAAGGGAGCGGGCAAGTTGGTCGGCGAGGTAGGCGGGAATTGGCTCCAGTTATCCGCGATAATTCTGTGCGCCGGTATGTTGGTGTTTCTGGGCGTCATGCCCGGAGTCGTACTGAATTGAGCCACCATAAACCAGTCAGATCGGGGTACGGAGCGCAAGTTACCGAGAGCCATGCGATTGGGTAGCTGATTCTCTCATCCGCTCCCGAGCGAGATGACGGTTCGATAGGCGAACGGACTGAGCGATGGGTGCGGACTCACGTGCCAGAGCTTCACTAAATCCTCAATACACTTTCCAACAGCCGCTCCGGGATTGGGGGTGAACTCAACCTTATTTAAACTTCCCGACCCCTCCCACACCAAATGAAGCTCTACGCTGCCAGCGTCGAAAAGTTGGTTCCGGAGCAGACAGGAGACCATCCCCACCTGGTTCGCCGAGACCAGTGCTTTAATGGAATCGAATGAATATTTTTCTGCGGCCCCTAACTTTGCGCTACCAATAGTGTTTTTTTTCAAAGACGGAAGACGTGCGTTTCGCTCGATCCGCTCGACCTGTTCAATTTGCTCGGATGTCGCGACCGGGGGTTTTTCTCGACTGTTCCAAAAACACAGCGCGATGATAACAACACCGAGTAAGAGTACCCATCTCATGGCTGAAGTGACCCCTCGGTTTTCAGAGAGCTCAGGAAGCCATTCAAATCGGTTTCAAAGGCGATTTTAAAATCCACGACATCACTGTCGGGCCAGCTAAATGGGGGCACCTGAAAAGCAAGTGGGAATTGAATAAACTCCGAATCGACCGATTCCTCGCGCTTTAAGTCTAACAATGAGGGTTCGGGGGAATTCTGAACGGCTCGCTGCCACCGGGCAAACGCGCGCTCATCCCGGGCAGCCCATTGTGAAAGCCTTCTGTAGACCTTTATCGGTTGAACAGCATCCGGTGACCTACCGACCGCCCTCCAAAATGCGAAGCTCGCGAGGCGTGAGCCTTGCTGTGAATGCCGAGACAGTCTCTTGGCATAATCCTTTGCAGCCGGGGCATCTCCCCTCTGCAGACTCCACTCCAAAAGGGCCTCAAGCAGCAATACCCGCGTGTGATGGTCCTTAGACTCGGAGAGCAGTACGTGAAGCACCCCCCCCAATTGTCCCCGTGTGCACGAACGGTGCATTGCTAAAGCTCTGGAGACCAAGACATCGCTTCGAAACACTCGCGCAAATAGTTTGGCTGCATCGCCGGGAGCAAGCCTGGCGAGCCGTTCGCAGGCCAGGCCTTTTAAAGCACCGAGAAAAATGGGGGGTATGTGTTGACCGTTAAGTGTGGATTGTCGCTCAAGCAACGTGTGCACCGCCCTGAGCGCCTGATCGTGAGCGCCAGGGCTGGCAAATGCGCTCACCCCAATTCGGTACAATAATTCCTCCGGCACTTCACGGCTTACGAACCAATCCAAAACCTCTCGATAAAGCGGCAGCGCCAACGCAGGATTTTGGGATCTCAAGAATCCATCGGCCGTTTCCAGCTTAACCATCGACCACAACCGATCCCGGTCGGACCGACACCGCTTCAGCAGCCACACAAAATCGTCGGTAGAGGCTTTATTGATAAGTGCTGTAAAGCCCTCCCACCGGCACTGCTCGGACTCACTCAGGATCACCTGCGGCGGCGCTCTCATAATGGGGACCGGCGCCCTCACCAAACCGTTCAATGAGATCTGGTAAATTCCATAGCCCAACAAAACCTCTCGCATTTTCGTTCGACCAGACATGGCTCCCGACATCTGTGACGACAAAATATCATCGAGAATCGGTTTTGAAATCGCCCCCCACCGAACTCCATTTTCCGCTTCCGATAGATTACACTTGGAATTTCTATGCGAGTCCCTCAGCTCATCGCGCCAGTGCTCCGCACTCTGAGGCCATTTCAGGACGTCAGCACCGATTATTAAGGAAGGTGTTATCAGAGGAACGCCGGCAGCTAGTTTTTCAACCCAAGCAAGTCTATAGAGAATCCCCAGCTGGTTATCGATAGAGTCCAGCCCTTGGGTCCATACCCAGGCCTGACTCACCTGGCAGGTCCGCAACGCGGCTAATGCCCCTTTTCCGTAATCAACAAAACCCGATGGCGAAACTGCCGCCCGGCTACTGGTTATAAGCAAAAGTAGAAGGACTAAAGGAGCCACAGGAGGCCCAATTGAAAAAGTGACTCCACCACCACTACCGAGGTGGTCCGATCCTCCTGATAAACCCGCATTCTAATCTCTGGCACCACACTGACAGATGACGAAAGAATATAGTTCGACATTCCCACACCCGTCTCGATGTAAACTTGCCGGTCTTTGGCAAATCGAACTCCAGCCCCCAGAGATCCATGAATATCGAAGTGAATTAGTTTCTCGTCACCCCAGGCATATTTGCCGTAGATCGGTGAAAACACATACGCGCTTCCCAGTTGGAGACGGGATGATTGGGCGTCGGGTTGAAAATGAGTCTGTTCGCGAATCTCACGTGCCAGACTCGATTCCTCGGGGAATGCCCACGTGGCTCTGAGTATTTCCCAGCCGTGTTTCTCTGAAAAATTAAATCGGGCGCCCGCGCCAATAAAATAATTGTTATAAAAATCCCGGCGTTCGCCCATCCCCAAAAACGGACCGGAGATCTGGAATCGACCGGCCCTGGTGATGGCCCTGTTCTGAACAATGGGAATCGCACGACTTTCCGATTCACTTTGGATCAGTTTGTCCCAGGTCGACGATACCGGGCTTTCCACAGAGGACTTATCTGAGCCTTGGGCCGCACGCATAACGCCCAGAAGTGTCAAACAAACAAATGCCATTCGGATCGATCCATCAAGCCTCTCGCGGAACATAACGTACCTCGATAAATTCGCCGGGTTTCAGCTCCAGAGCAGCCGGCTCGGTTACGTGAATCTCGTTGTTGCCCTCGTCGTAGCGAATGAGATCGCGAGGCCATGACTTGCCCCTCACCCAAAACTCCAGAGTGTCCATTTGGGGAGAACGACTGAGGATAATCCGGCTGCTTTTTGCAAACATTTCTTTGGCCATTTCACGCAGCGTCCCTCCATCGAACCGGCAGAGTTCAAATCCCCGGAACACATAGTGAGAAAGCATTCGATTCAGATTCACACCCACCTTGAACGAAGATGGAAAACAGGGCGCCCCATCCTTTAGATGGGAAAGTCCCACGATCTCATAACGAAACGGAGACAGTGGAAACGTCAGTGCCGCCAGGAATTCCAGTCGGTCATTGGCAAAATTTAGTTCCTCTTCCACCGATGGAAATAGTTCTCGATTCCTGAGGTAAACAAAATAGGCCCATTGAGGAGCGGTAATATCGGGAGAAAAAAAACCCATTCCATCGGTCACTTTCGTCAGGGTTTTAACGGGGGTTCGCGACTCGGGGCCATCCTTATCGAGCTTCGATCGGATCCATCCCAATCCATTCTCCAAAAAAACACGGCTTTTTTCAGGCCACAAAGGCCGAGGCACACCCTCCTTTTTTGGGTGAAACGCAACCTGGCTCGCTGTTTCGCTATCCAATACCAGTGAAAAGTGCACATCGTCATACGACTGGGCTGGACTAAAAAATGTCTCCAAAAACGGCCAGACCGCTTTTTTGGAATCATCAACCACATCCATCATCGTTTTGAGTGGATAAAAAACAAAACTCACATGAACGCTACCGGATGGGACAGCATACCGAAAACGCTCCACCACGGGTTCAGTCTTTTTAGGTGGAGGCGGTGAACCGACCAAAAGGGGACTAACAAAGTGCAGTTCGCCTCCACACGAATTGAGGCCAGAAATCAGGATCGTCACGACCGTAATGGCCACAAAGAAACTTTTCATGGAGTCGGCCTTGGCGTTGGACTAGGCTGCCCTTGAGGAGTCGGGCTTCCTGAAAACTCAGGAGATATGGGTTCCAGAAAATAACTCGCTTCGAGCAGATCCCCATCCGCCAACGAAGCAGGTGCCCCTTTAAAGACAACTTCATTCGTTTTCAAATCCACTTCGTAATCGTCTCCGTAACGATAAAGATGGGCCCCGGCTCTCAGGGTCATTGTCCAGGGCTCAAATGGGCGTTGGGAAAGAATCAGCCTTTGCTTGAGGGCTAAGATGGCCTCAAAAAGTTTCTCCTCCCATCGGTTCCAGGTCGGATCACACAGATTCGCGGTCGTGAGACTGGCAAATCGCACTAACTTCAGCAGATCGATAAATCGCTTTGCCGCGTGAAACTCCTGGCAGTGACTCACACTACCCGGAGCGTTGCGTGATACCGCCAGAACATGGGTCTGAAAAAGACCACGGGTCGTCTCAATTCCTAAGTTCATGCCCAAAACTTGCTTTTTGAGGGCGGAATCATCCAAAGCAGGATCGACGTCGTGTCCCAGGACGAACACCAGAAAGAGTGGATTGTGATCGCGTCCCTTAAATGCTTCGTGGGAAAGCCCTATCGCCGTGGATTGGAACGGATCGGGATACCCCTTCTCACGATAGTCCCCGCCGGTTCTCTGCGTGAAATAGGGAATATGCTCCTCGGGGCTTTCGCTAAACCGATCGAACAGCTCCCCCAGATGCAGGCGAGAATCCAGATCGTTAGCCATAAAGTTTTTGGGCATACTCGCGCGCGGGGTGGTGGCGACCTGTAAACGCCAATTTAGCCGTCTGGCGGACGGGCCACTCCAACGGGTGACGAATTGGGCGTAGGAGGTATCAAAAAAAGAAATCCCAGCCTCAAAAGACTCGGTATTGTCGACAACCAGAAGCACGTCGACCGATCCCATCGGCTGGCGGTAGAGGAATCTATCCACCTGAATGCCCGGGCGCGGTGGCGCGCTTCTCTCGATAACCTTTTCCTTCATGTTAATGATCTGCGTGGGAGTGCACGCTGAGAATAGAAACACGCCAGCGGCGAAAACATAGCGCTTGATGCGTTGAGACCCGCTCATTGCACCAAGCCTTCCCGAGCAACCTCTCTGTACAGAGTCAGGAACTCGAATCGCGCCTTTAACTGTCTGGCTTCGATTTCGGATGACTTCGTATTTCCACCGACCGCAAGTCCTCGCCGAACAGTGGATAGGCGCTCCTGCAACGTCTTGGGAAGACTGGCCAAAACACGAGCTCCAAGCAACGGCGTCGAGAGCGCCAAGAGGCTCCTTAAACTTTCGAAATCCATTCGCATGCAGATTTCAGCCAAGCCCCTCTGGTCGAGCGTTGCAATCAACGCCTCAGCAGACAGAATATTCTGCAGACGCCCTGTCTTCTTATCCCCCATGTTCTCGTCAAGGCGTTTTGCTAGCGCCTTGCCTTCATCGGGGCTTAAGTACAACGCAAATTCATCCAACGCCACCTCCGCAGCATCCTTCGCATCGCGATTACCGAGTGCGCCGGTACTCACAAGCTTTGTCAGGCTCTTACTGAGCACGTCCTTCGCGTTCATCTGATTCTCGTGACTCATCGATCCCAATTCAGCGATATCGGCGCCCAATCGAACTCGAGCGTCCGATGTCAAACCGCCTAGTACCGTCGGTAAACAGGACTGTGGCAATGCCGAAAGCAATGCTGCCCGGGAGACGCCTTCTTCGAGCAACCCGAACAGTTTAAGCAGCTGGGACTCGCTCAGGCGCTTTAAAATAACCAGCGGGTTCGCCTCCTCCTCTTTGCGCCTCCAATGCGCAGCATTTAAGGAGTCGTAAATCCATCTTCTGTTTTCGGCGGGTACCGTATCCGCCGGGCTCCGGTAATCCAATGAAGAGATCCTCTCAAGCGCCAGGGATGTAAAACTCAAGTGTTTCGTAAGTGCTTCAGCCGGAAGAATGGATAATACCCGACCCAGGGACTCTTTGTCGGTGGAGCGCGCCAGGTCTTCAATCCACCAGGCTAAATCGAGGGCTTTGTTCTGAATCAGATCGGCCGCAAATAGATTCAAATCGGCCTGTGCCGTCGATTTATCAATGGGTGAAACCTGTGCAAACGGCCTATTCAGCTCGACTAACTGCCTCGCCGAGTCCAACGCCATTTGACGTCGGTGGCGAAGTATCATCATGGCTGTAAAGAAGCCAACGAGCGCGAACATAAGGAGAGACAGGGGCCACGCGATCTCTTTGACTAACGCCAGAGCAGTCTGGCCCACTTTTCCGGAAGAAAGATAAGCTCCCGGAAATGGGCCGCCGTTTTTTAATTCCTTAACGTGTATATTGATGGGTACGGAAACCTCATTGGCGAGTCGATACCCCACAATCTCCTTCAGAGTTTGTCGATGACTCAGTGGAACACGGGGGTGGATGAGCAGCTTTACGCTCACGGCTCTGAGTTCCTGCGCACCGGCGATAGCCCCACCGGACATATTACCAACAGAAAAGCCCAAACTTTCGGCGTCATCAGCTGCCAAACGTGCTCCGAATACGGGTTCAACCTGAAAACTCGGACAATCCTCGCCGCAATTCTGCAACAGCAGAGCCTCGATAACGGGTGACAGTTTTTCCCGAATCTCAGTCGATTCGCGAACGCTATCCCTTGCCACCGGCTCCCTTGCCACCAGATCCAGTGCCAAAAGACTTGGCGCATCGAAGAAGAAACCCGATAGAACTAAAACAAGAACATACCGGACGCGTGTCATACTTACCTCGTTAATAGATCAACAGAGTTACTCTTCGATTCGGAGCTAAAATATCGGAATCAGAATTCTCCGTGCGTGCGCGCGAGGGTCGCGTGTCCGCATAGGCCCGAACCATCATTTTTCCTTCCGCTAAGCCCTGTGTCTTTAGATAATGGAGCACGCTCACTCCACGCGCTGACGATAACGACCAATTGCTCGGAAACAGTGAGGTGTTGATGGGCCGGCTGTCGGTATGCCCCTCGACGGCCAAATGGTATTGCTTTTCGAACCCCCTCAAAAGGGATGAAAACGCGGCTAAAACCCGTCGGCCGTTTTCATCCAAAGTTGCCTGTCCCGAAGGGAATAAGATCACCTCGCTGAACTGTATCAAGAGCCCCTCATCGCTGAGACGCGTCGAAACCTGGGCCTGCAGGGAACTTCTCGAAATCTCGGCATCCAGATTTTTTTTCATTTCGCCGAGCGACGTTGACTGGCTCGAATTGAATTGACCGCTCAACATCTCGAACTTCGTTCGACTGAGCACCGACATGGATAGCAGCAACGAAAAAAATATAAAAAGCAAAGTGATGAGATCGGCATACGCGACAATCCACCCCTCTTCACTCTCCTCTTCACGGCGAGAAAGTCTCAGGGTCATAAGCCGCTGAGTAATGGACGAGGATCGACTCATGTCGCGCTCGACATTTCAGGCGTCGCCTGGCGGCCCTCTCCATTAGCACCGCCGATCTTGGATTGAGTCGGTGTCACACCATCGGGCCCGAGTTTTTTCAGAGGGGACTCAAGGGATAATTCCGTTATTTTCAGCGCCTCTTTAATAAAATGCGGATCGGCTCTTTGAGACAGAGATACAATCCAGCGGGTGACGAGCTCGTTTCGTTTGTTGAACAGATCCCGGTAGCCACCAAAAAACCGTTGAAGGGGGGAGTACACCATCGTGAAGCTAATGAGACCGTACAGCGTTCCCTGCATCGCCAGCGCCATACCGCTACTGATCTTGGAATAATCGTTCATGTTTTGGAGGAGCTTCACCATGCCCACCACCGTCGCCAACATTCCAAAATAGGGGGCCATTTTTGCGAGAAATCCAATAAAATTAGAGACGCTCCGCCAGTGCGCATCCTCGGCCTCAATTCTCTGCGCGAGCAATTCACCAATCTCATCCGCCGAGAAACGGGAAACAAAAAGCCCTGTCGCATAGCGCACAAAACTATCCGAATGCGCCTCGGAAAGAGTGGCTATCTGACTCACGCTGAGATGGCCAGTGTTACCGGTTGTTGCGGCTTGTAACTCCTCTGCCAGATCACTGAACTCTCGCCTTCTAACCTCGACTATCCGGGAAGTCGCATACCTCCAGTTCACCCTCTCGCGGAGAAACAGAATCGAGACACAGATGGGTGTCAGAAACACCAACAGAGCCGCCTTGATATCGAGATATCCGTGAAAAGTTTCGCCGGAATCGGATAACGAAAAAACCAAAATTGCGACGATTGCAACCAGCGCACCCAATCGCAGAAACACTCCAAAGTTTTTCATGGCACGTCTCCCCCAGAGGGCATTCCATCTTGAATCTTCATCAGGGCCTCATCGATCAGCGGATTGCCTGGGTCCAGTTCGCGCGCCCTTTTAAACGACAGTGAGGCCATTTTTTTCTCGCCAATTTTTCGGTAGAGAGTGCCCTGCATGAGAAACAGGCGCGCCTGGTCGGGATACTGCTCTAAAAGCGGGGAAAGACGAATGAGCGCCTCGTTATGCTGTCCCTGGGAGAACAACCTCTGCACAGATTCAACACCACGCAAGTAGGAGAGCTTCGGCTTTACGTTTTTGTCCATGTTAGCGGGGAGCTTACCCTCGTGCAGCAACTCATCCGCCTGGGTGGCCGAGCCGATTCCGCTCCCATCGTTTGCTCCGTCCGTGGGCTGGGTTTCAATCACCAGGTTTTCCGGCGGATGGTTTAAGGGAATGACTAAGTTCTCCTTTTTGCCCGATTGCATGTCCTCGGTTCTGAAGGTGAGATTACGGGCTGAACTACCGTGCATACCCATCGGCGGCTCAATCCACAGCTTGGTCTTTTTTTGCACGCACGAACAGAGGGGGACGGCCAGCAATAGGAGTCTGCAGAAGGGGATACTTAATTTCTTGGCCATAGTCTTTACCAATTGATATTTCCCTTCGCCATTAACGCCAACCCACCTAATTTTCCAATGTCGCTGCCGGGAGCATTTTGAAATGTCCCGTCCGGCTGTTGCGTCAGCACCTGAGAGCCGGCCACCTGCGCCGGCAGAATGTACATGGGAGTGAGACTGACCGAGAATCGTTGCATCATCGTCAATTCGGGCCCGACACCAATGTAGGCGGTGACGACCCCAGCCGAAATGACCGTGCCCAGTTCTCCGGAAATCGAATACCGGGCCGAGCTGATATTGTAGGGATTAAACATGTATCGAAACTGGGGCGCGACTCGAATGGCAAACGGCAAGGGTTTGCCTCGAATGGGACCGGTCGCCATATTCACGGCCGCTCCGAAAATAAATCCGAAGCGCTTACGCCCTCTATCATAGCGTTCGCCGATCAGCAGATCGACCGACGGGTAAAAAAGCGGTGACGTTCCCGATCCCGTATTAATAGAGGGCATGTACAATACGCCCGGAGCAAGAACAGTCGTAAAGGCGATTTCGCCGATAAGCACCCGAGACAGTGCATCACTCTGCTCTAGGGAATTGCTTCCGCTATTTACTAACTGCTCACGCGACGCAACCACGTCGCTGGTGGAATACTCTGCGGCCCAGCTTACCTCTTTTCGCGAGGACTCAACCAGTCGCGCCCGCAATTGGAAATCTTCGGGCGTGTAACTCACCTCGATAAACAGCAGGTGTTTGGCTCCCAATTCGCTGGCGAGTCGATACGGGCGCACCGGATCGGAATTCTGTTCCTCGTAACGAAGTCGGCCATCCGCCTCTCGAATGAGACGTGACTGCTCACAGGATGGGCAATCCTTCAAACGCAGGGTCTTGGAAGTCAAAAGGATGCGCTCCAGTTTATTACGCAGGCTCTTTTCATACCCTTCCGGCAAAGCCCCCGTTAGGCGCACCTCATACAGCACGAGATCGGTTGCGATCTGTTCTAATTTTGGGATGTCCCGGCCGAAAAGACTGACCACTTCGTTTTCGGCCTTTTCAAATGTTACTCTGAGCCACTCCACTCCCGGTTCATAGGGCGGGGCACTATTCACCCTACTCGTGACGGGTGCCGGAACAGCCTCAACGGAGCGTTGTTCCACCTTTTTTTGAATGGGAGAGGAGCCCAGTTTTTCACCTGGATCCGCACTGTTTCTGCTACCAAACCCGGTGGGCACGGAAAAGCCTTGGGCTGAAACCAGGCACAAAACCAAGAGGGACAGGGAAAATACTACTGATTGTGAAAACGCCATTTTTAAAACCTAACATCAAGCCCCAAAGCCAGTGATGTCATACCCAATCCGTCAAAATCTGTCCAATGGGATGAGTAAGCTGGGTTACCGGCTCTGGCCTGAGAAAAATAGGTGCTATCCCGCCAGGTCGGGCCCATCTCAAGTCCAAGCGCGAAACAAAAATATTGCTTGAGATACTGATACGATACGCCCACTGGAATGCCAAAAGCCGTTGTCAGGTCTGAGGAGCTGCCATCGTCTGAACCATTATAGACGTATGAATAGCCCCAGGATTGTTGGGTCAGCTGTGGCGATACTGAAAAGGTCACCCCGTGCCGTTGACTCAACCTTGATTCTAAGACAGCGGTCGTTCTCACGACCTTGTAGTTTCCAAAATTCGAATAGCCCGACTCGTAGGGGACCTGATTTCCAGAACCACCACCAAACCAGGTGGAGACCAAGGAGCTCGCCGTGCGGTTTCTTCCCAGCGATAGGCTGAAATGCCCTATGGCCGAGCTGGAAAAAACACGGCTAGCCGCAATTTCGAAAACCGCCGGAATCGCTTGGCCATGCGAATTGGAAGAGACGAGATAGCCGACCCACGAACGCAAACCGAACGACCAGAGTCCGGTATTGGCAAAATTCCACTTTCCGTCAGCGATCAAAAGTCGTCCTCTGCCCGAAGAGTTGAGTTCGAGCAGCGAGCCCACCCCAACGCTCAGTTTTTCAGAGAGGCCATAGCGGGCAAAAACGGGGACCCCCACCCGCAAATGGCTCATAATCGACTGGAAGTAGAGCCCCACCTGAACCTCGCGCCGCTCCAGAACAAAGGCCGTCGGGCCGGCCATCGTATCGAGCTGCCAGGGTCTATTGACCACCATCGACTCGTCGGCAGGAGTCGCCAGAGTCGAACGACTCACGGGATCTCCCGGGTCATTCAGAGGCCCATTTGCACCATCGGCTGCAACGTCGGCTGCAGCATCCGCCACCGCTTCATCATCGAGGACTAATTCACCCGCCTTCACCGACAAAGAGAGACTCGCCATGAGAAAAAATATCGTTCGTAACTCCATAAATAGCACTGCGTAACACTAATATACGCTGGCCAATTGGCGTCAATGAGCGCGCCATAAAACTGGCTTCAGAGAGCGAAACCAGGCGCCATCTTCGTGATCTGCCACGTGTCGGCATGAAGCAACTCGTTCGTGCCTCGCGGGTAATTTTAATCATCAAATCTGCCGATGATATGAACGTGAACCCGATGCTCTCGACTCGATGCGCCACAAACGGTGGGTTTATGCCGATCCTCATCGCCATCGGAATCGTTTCTATGCTCGCGACGATGAGCCTGGTGACCTCCATCAGCTCGGGCCTGGTCAACAAAAAAAAGGTCGAGCGGGTCAATCGTTATGAAGGCTTTTACGCCGCAGAGATTTTGGCGTGGCACGCGTTCGAAAGGGTGGATGACGGGCTGGTGGTTTCGGGGGAGGCGGTGGCCATTGATAACGCCAATCTGATTCGCCGATACGACCCGGCACGGGTTATTGCAAAGATTGGAAACGCCGCGGGTCGGTGCGGACAGGTGGGGTAAATGGGGTGACCAGTCACGAATTCGACGGCCTTTCAGGAATGAATCAAGGACCGATATTTTTTGACATTCAATTCGCCGTGGACGGTTCGTTCTTTGTGTTCTATGTGCAGATGCCTGAATCCGGGCGAGCAGGTTTTTCCGATCCGGCGGCGCTAATTTATCGCACCCTCGCCAACGGAACTCCGGACGGGCGTTTCGGAAATGCGGGGCTGGCACGGTTCGATTATCGGGTGAGCCAAACGACCATAGTCCCCGCGTTTTTCTTGATGCGATGAAAGGAGTCTCGATTATGGAAAATAAAAAACCGCACGCAAGGCGCCCTCTCACTGGATTAACTGGGTTAACTACTGTGGGCCTGCTCGCGATTCTCCTCACGGCGTCTAATGCCGCGCAGGCATCCCTCATCGATATTTTTGGCATGGCTCAGAACCCGACATCAGGGGAGCTGCTTCTACGCCGGGGCGTTACGCCCGAGAAGATTCCCTTCGGCGCGACGACTGGACTTTACGGAGTCGGTTTCAGGCTTACGCCCGAGCTGCTTCCGGAGCCATACCGCACTCAGTTTGCCGGGCAGACGGTCATTCAGGTGCTGCTCGGCAACTCCACCCCGGGGGAAAAGGTATCCCAGTTCGGTACGCTCCTCTTGGTTCACGAGCCCTTCACACAGAGTTCGCGCCTGGTAGTACCCGGCAATACAAAATCGGCCGAGAAAAATGCCGTTTACGTCCAGATAAACTCTCCTGCGAATCTCGCCAATGCCTCGGACGAAGATCGCCTCAAATCAACCTTTTTCGCCACCCAGGGATTTGCGACCATCACCCCGAAAGGAAAGGCCGAAGTGGTCACCATCTCCTTTGCCGATAAACGACTTCGATTCCTAAAAAACCGACTCAAACTAGAGCTCAACGCCTTACTCGCCACGCCGTTTAACCCCCAGAGCGCCGACATCAAGGGGGTGATTGAAATCGCTCTGTTTGCGCCTGGCGCTGAGGATACGAAAATTTTTCTTAAATCGGTTCTCGCCGAAACGCTTCACTCGCCCGTTTCCGGTGCTACTCACTGAGCCGCCAATCCAGCCAATCGGACCAATAACTTGATATTAAAGGGCTCCTTCACTAGTATCGCGAGCCTCATATGGAGAGTTCTGTTCCATTCAAGGTATTTACCGGCACCGCAAATGTGGCCCTTTCCAAGGCCATCGCCGATCAACTAGGCACCGAATTATGCCATGCCGAAGTGCGGCGCTTCTCGGACGGTGAAATATTTGTCGAGGTGCAGGAGAGCGTTCGCGGGGCGGACGTCTTTGTCATTCAGCCGACCTGCCACCCGGTAAATGACAGCCTCATGGAACTCCTCATCATGATCGATGCGCTTCGGCGTTCGTCGACCCATTCGATTACGGCCGTCATCCCTTACTACGGATATGCCCGCCAGGATCGCAAAGTCCAATCGCGCGTACCGATTAGCGCCAAGTTGGTAGCCGATCTGCTGACGGCGGCCGGTGTTGATCGCGTAGTAGCGATGGATTTACATGCCGGTCAGATACAGGGTTTTTTCAACATTCCCTTCGATCACCTTTTTGCAAAGCCGATCCTGCTCAATTACATCCGGCAGAACTATGCGCTGGAAAAGGTGGTCATCGTATCTCCCGATGCGGGTGGTGTGGAAAGGGCAAGGGCTTTCGCCAAACGGTTGGATGTCAACCTGGCGATCATCGACAAGCGTCGTCCCCGACCCAACGAGGTTCAGGCTCTCAATCTTATCGGCGATGTGAAGGGCAAGCGCGCCATTTTGGTTGACGATATGATCGACACGGCCGGCACCCTGGTTCAGAGCGTCAGTGTGCTACTAGATTCCGGTGCATCGAGCGTTAGCGCCGCCTGCACTCACGGTGTATTTTCGGGGGCAGCCTTCGAGCGCATTCGGGAGAGCCGCCTGGAAGAGGTCGTTTGCACGGATACGATTCCGTTGTCCGCGGCAATGGCCGGGCTATCCAAAGTAAAGTGCCTGACCGCCGCTCCGCTTTTGGGCGAGGCTATCAAGCGCATTCACGGTTTTGAGAGTGTCAGTTCTCTATTTGAATAGATGGACTAGAAGTAGAAAAGGGAGTGTGAAATGGAACAGCAAACTTTGGAAGTTATGGTCAGAAGCCAGACGGGAAAAGGGCCAGCGCGGCGTACCCGCATGGCAGGAAATTTGCCGGGGGTGCTTTACGGCTCCGGCCAAACACCCACCCCGATCACTCTCAATCCGAAATTAGTCCTTGGATTACTTTTGCAAGAGGGCGGACGTAACCGGGTGCTCACGCTCAAGGGAACCGGAGTCGATGGTAAGGCCGTGATCGTCAAGGATTATCAAATCGACCCGCTCAGTCGAGCTCTCGTGCATGTCGATCTGATGGAGATCGATCTCACAAAGAAAATCCAGGTAACGATTAAATTGACCTACACGGGAAAGGCCGCTGGTGTCGCCGACGGTGGCGTGATGAACATCATCGAGCGCCAAATTTCGGTGAAGTGCCTGCCCAACCAGATTCCGGGGCACATCGATGTGGATGTGACCGCGCTCACCATCGGGGATTCAATCCACCTAAATGATATCGTTCTTCCGACAGGCGTCGAACGGTTGCCGAATATCAATCCCACGCTCGTTACCGTCGTGCCACCGGCCAAGGATGAAGAATTGGCTCCGTCGCTGGCGCCGAGTGCTGAACCCGAAGTCATCACGGCCAAGAAGGCCGAGGGCGAAGAGGGTGAAGAGGGTGCGGCCCCGGGCAAAGAAGGCGCGCCGGCCAAGGGTGGAGCGGCTCCCGCTAAGGGTGGCGCTGCCCCGGCAGCCGCGGGCAAAAAAGAGGACAAGAAGAAGTAAGATTGAAGGGTGGCGACTACTTCCCATTTCTCCGGCTCTGTGTTTGCGTACGTTCTGGTTGGTTTGGGCAACCCAGGACAGCGGTACTCAAAAACACGGCACAATCTGGGGTTTGAAATCGTCGATACCGTTGCCGCTCGTTGCCCCAACACAGCCTTTCAATCGAAATTTCAGAGTCTGGTCGCCGACTGCGAGATGGAAGGGAAACGTATTTTCATCGTGAAGCCTCAGACCTTTATGAATCTCTCCGGCCAAGCGGTGCGCGAAGTGGCTGATTTTTACAAGATGGCGCCCGATCAGATTGTCGTCGTTTTTGACGATCTCGATCTGCCGTTGGCGGACATCCGTATCCGCAAATTCGGCGGGGCGGGAGGCCACAACGGCGTTAGCTCGATCATTGACGCTCTGGGAACGGACCAATTCCCTCGCATTCGCGTCGGCATCGGCAAGGGTGGCGAGGCCGTAGATAGAGTCCTCTCCGGATTCAGCCCGACCGAACGCGACCCGATCTCCAAAACCATCGAACGATCGGCTGACGCCATACAATCGCTTGTCCGCGACGGCATCAATAAGGCGATGAACACTTTTAATCAGGCCGTGAATTCAGTTAACCAGAAAGAAGAGCCATGAGTCTCAAATGCGGAATCGTCGGACTTCCCAACGTCGGTAAATCAACTCTTTTCAATGCTCTGGGCAGCGCCAAGGCGGACGCCGCGAATTACCCGTTCTGCACGATCGAGCCCAATATCGGCATCGTGAATGTTCCCGACGAGCGTCTGCATGCCATTGCCAAGCTGGTGCAGGCAGCGCGGACCGTCCCGGCCACCACGCAGATTGTCGATATTGCCGGCATTGTCAGAGGCGCGTCCAAGGGCGAGGGGTTGGGAAATCAATTTCTTTCCCATATTCGAGAGGTCGATGCCATTTTGCATATCGTGCGCTGTTTTGTGAGCGAGGATATCGTGCACGTCGAAGGCAACGTCGATCCGAAACGCGACATTGAAACCATCCACACCGAGCTGCTGCTTGCCGATCTCCAAACGCTGGACAAACGCCTCGAGCGCGAAACTCGGGCCGCAAAAACGGGCGATAAAGAGGCTAAACTTAATGTCGAGATATTCGAGCCCTTGAGGACACATATGAACGACGGGCTCCCCGCCCTTTCATTCACCACTGACGCGGACAAAAAGGCGCGAATCGCTCCTCTTTGTCTTCTCACCGCGAAGCCAGTGCTTTATGTCGCCAATACCACGGGAAAACCGGTTGAAGAGGAATTCGTGAATACGGTCAAGACCATTGCGGAGCGCGAGCATGCCGGCTGTTTGACAATCGATTGTGCCGTCGAGGCGGAGATCTCGCTCCTGGGCGAGGCGGAAAAAAAGGAATACCTCGAAGCAATGAATATTCAGGAACCGGGGCTCAATCGCCTGATTCGAACCGCTTTCGGGCTGCTCGGGCTCATCACGTACTATACCGCCGGTCCCAAAGAAGCGCGGGCGTGGACGATTCCAAAGGGGTCGAAAGCCCCGCAGGCGGCCGGAGTAATCCACAGTGATTTCGAACGGGGTTTTATTTGTGCAGAATGCATGAAGAGCTCGGATCTTTTGCGCCTAGGCAACGAACACAAAGTAAAAGAGGCGGGCCTGTTTAGAACCGAGGGCAAGGAATACGTCGTCCAAAGTGACGATGTATTGTTATTCCGGTTCAACGTATGACGGTTTTGAATGAAACGAAGGTTTCGGGTTTCACTATCGTCCGCAACGGGCGGATTCTAGATTACCCCTTTCGCGAGTCGATCCAATCAATACTTCCACTGTGCGACGAATTGATTATTTCAGTGGGGGATTCCGAGGATGACACCCTCGAAACGTGCCAAGCGCTTGTCCGTGAATATCCCAAAATTCGCATCATCGAAACTCGCTGGAATTCCAAGGGCCAGCGGCACGGATTTCAATTAAGTGAAAAGACCAACGAATGTCTCAATGAGTGCCGCAACCCTTGGGCGTTTTACATCCAGGCCGACGAGGTGGTTCACGAAGCGGACCATGAGAATATTCGGCAAGCATTAAAATGGGCGGACACCCGACCGGAAATAGACGGCCTGGCCTTTGATTACCACCATTTTTATGGTGACTATCGCCACACGATACAGGGTCGCAGCTGGTACCGGAGGGAGGTGCGTCTTATCCGAACGGGCGAGCGAGAAACGAATCAGAGAGCCCGTTCTTTCAGGGATGCCCAGGGTTTTCGTATTGGCGATGGCCCGTTAACGGCCGCCCTGGCTGGGGCTCGGATTTTCCACTATGGCTACATCCGCAGTCCCGAGTCTTTGCGCACTAAGGCCGAACACATGACGAAGTGGTGGGGAGCCTCACCCGGAAATGATTATCGCCTGCGTCGCCATATCGGGCTTCGTCGCTTTCAAGAAACTCACCCGGCGGTGATGAACGCACGGATCGATGTTTACCCGAACTCTTTTGATCCCAAACAACACCCTGTTGTCTGGGACCGGCGCGAACTCAAAGATTTTTTGACCTGGATTTGGGAATCGATCATTCCATTGCGGATCGGTGAATTTAAGAACTACCGGTTGATTGCGACCCGGCATGCAAGCACTTAGCGAGTTTTCGTTGTAAACGGGTCACTACAATTATGTTGAATTAGACACTGATTTTCGACGCTCACTTTTTGAGTCACACATAGGCCTAACGTTATCTCGTTCGCACCACCTGCGGTTTTGATGCATCGATTAAAAGCATCCTGACCCGACTGTTTGCACTGATTACACGCCTCAGACCAGATCGGGGACAAATCTCGGATGGGGGCTGATGATGAACCACCGTTGGCTGGCGCGCGAGCGGACAAAAAAAGGCACAAGGCAACCGCGAAAAAAACCCTACGTACCACTAAAATTCCTCCGGCTAAGTATTAATTGTACGAGAACAAAATGTGGAAATTATGCGCATCAAAGGGATTGGGGGCCAGCGGCCACGAAGCATGGCATTTGCCGCCCAAGTAGTTGAGATAATAATGAAATATGTGTTAAGGAGGGTGTGAGTGAGACACGCCAAACTTTTTAGTTGAGTGTCGTTTTCTTTCTGATTATCGCTGGCTCTATTTTCCAATCGTCTGAACTACCCAGCCTTCATCGGGACCGACACCTTCATCTCCGTTATCCCGATAAATCCCAGGCGCCGTATCAAGAAATCGCATTCGAGCCCCCGGCCAGCTGTGAGAATGATGAAATAGCAGGCGAAGATGAAAATCTACAGGGCGAGATAGTTTCCACTCGCCTGGTGTTGCGTTCGATGGGGTCTGTAACTTGGGCGTACTTTCGATTATTGTTCGAATGGATTTTTGTGCGGCACCGCTATTACCCGTTTTCTTTTGGCCGTTTGCAAATTCTCGTTCAGAATAGCTTCCAAAGGACATAGCAATCGCCTTCCAATCATTTCCATTTTTGGCTAAGACCGCCAAGTAGGGGTCCATTTGCATCTCTTTTTCCGAAAATACTGTGGCATTTCCGAGCACAAGTGCGATCTGACTATTTCCAAAAACGCCCACACTCTCGCTGATAATATTCCTTAATTGAATCGATGAATTTGGTTGCACGCACCTTTTGAACTGATTGGAACCTGGATGCTCAACCGTTTTGAGCGCGATTTTATCTCCCTTTAAGTAAGCTTGTAGCGTCCTCTGGGCAACATTTTCAGCGGCAATGCGATCGGCCAGAGAGCCAGAGAAAGGAATTGAGTCTTTTTTTGGATCGACTCGTGCCAATTTTGAAAGTGCTTCGCGCACTTGGGTTCGGTCGCTTTCTTTCGGTGTAAATATTTGCAGTCGGCTAAAATCAGGGTGACCTTCATCATTATCTCCCCAGACCAATTGGTCGCTAAGAATTGGAATAATCTCGCCCGACTCAACTAATTTATCCAAGGCCAACCCAGTTCTGTCAGCAAGAATAAGTGAGGGTAGGGAAGCGTTTTCCTTCGCTAATCGATAGTTTTGCGCAAAATCTCGGCGGTGAATATGCGAAATGTGGGTTTGATGCCCGAGTTCGCTCAACGACTTAATTAAATCAGTGTGACTCGCCCAGGTAGCTTGTTGCCACCGAGGCCCCTCAGCCAGAGCGTACCAAACTGAATAATTTGCTTTTTCCTTTATCCCAACCTCCTGCGGAATCGATGGCCTTACGATGCGTGGATCCCCCGTCGGTGGGCCGGCTAATACATCTAACAACTCATCGGGCCCAATCAGACCTTCAATGATATGGATTGGCTTTCCCATACAATCCGTTAAGAGAATGGTTGGAAGTGACAAAACCTCAAATCTATCAGCCAATTCTTTGTCTCGGTCAATATCGGCCTTAACCACAATATATTCATCGAGCTTTTGACGAACGGCGGGCGCAGAAAGTGTTTTTTGTTCCAACGTTTTACAGGGGATGCACTTTGGACCCGAGAACACCACTAAGAGCTTTTTTGAGGGGCATGTTTGAAGTTCCTTTTGAACTGAGAGAGGTAAAAGGGCCATGAGCTGATCATCAGGGATTGGGTTCGATCGAGGTGAAGACTTTCGAATGCTAGCGTGCGATTTTTGAGTGTGACGCGACAGGTCTGGAGTCTCCTCTATTGCTAGCGCGAAGGTCAAAGATAGGAATGGGGTTAAAACTTCACACCAAGAATTTCTTATAATGATCATTCTATTCTTTATAATTTATGGTTATTATTATTGTATCTAGAAATTGCGTGTTTGAGCATGGGAGATCGAAATGAAAATAATTGCACTTGTGAACGTTCTTTTGTTTTCCTTGGGTGCTATTTCAGAGCCAAGGCCGATCCCAAAGCCGAGCCCAATGCCAGCGCCGGTTGGCTGCGGAGCTCTTTGCGGCCCGAGCGCGCCGAATAGGGCGCTGTGCATTCAGGGGCCGGGCGCATGCAGTGTGTGCAGACGAATGGCTGGTGGAAATCGTTGTGTTGGCGCTCGACCCGCTAACGCGGCTTGTACGCCTGCCGATCCTTCCGCACCTGACTGGAGGGAGTGTGGTAAGCCTTTGGCCTGCACCGGAACGCCGCTTAAGTGTCAAATACCACGCCCAGCTTGCGGGACTATCCCCTGTCGTAATCACGTGAACTGTACCAATGCTCAATGTGGCAGCTGTAATACGTCTGCTCCGGTAGGAGCACGGTTTTGTATTCCATAGGATAGGTAGGCGGAAGCAAAACCGAAAGGTATTTGTACAGAGAGTCCCAGCCCGGTCACGGCTGGCTGCATTGAAAATGACCAAGTTCATTTTCAATACCGCGATTATGCGGATAGTGGTCAAAAGAAAATAATGCATGCTTATCGGGTTGTCACATAACGGGTTCTCAAAGCGCGGCAAGATGCGTCTTAATGTCACGAAATGGATTCGCCGCGAGCGCGTGCAATGACTTCGAGAAGGGCTCTTCCCAAGCCTTCGAAAAGGTATAGCCCCTCGGTTC
>CAZRVZ010000054.1:0-17653 GCA_964603655.1 uncultured Pseudobdellovibrionaceae bacterium
GACCAAGTTGAGAAAACCGGAGGAACAGAAATATGCCTTTCAAACCCATTAAATTTCTAGAATCGAGCCGCGTCAAGTTGAGTTTTACGAGCAAGGCGATCACGGCTTACGGGGGCTTTGCGTTGCTGGCGAAGTTGTTTGAGAAGCTCGATTTGCAAGCGGCTGTGGAGCGAATGACCCCGTTTCAGGAAACTTCGCCCAATTCCACTGGCCCCTTCGCAAAGATTCTTCGCTTCGGGCTAACAGTGATCGCGGGAGGGCGGCGATTTTCCCACACGATGTTTCTGGGAGATTCGCTCGAAATCTATGAAACGGAGTTTGGTGTCGAGCGAATTCCAAAATCCATTACCGCCGTGACCCGGTTTTTTCGGCGCATCAAGAGCTTCCAAATGGCGGAGCGGTTATCGGAAAAGCTCTGGGAGTACACCTTCTCTCGAGTCATTCCCTTGGATGAAATTGGGAGCGATTACTTAAGTTTCGATTCCAGCGTCGTCACCCGCTATGGGGAGCAAGAGGGTGCAGTGCTTGGGTACAATCCAAAGAAGAAGGGACGCCCAAGCCATCACCCACTCATTGGTTTTCTCAACCGGTCAAAGTACGTGGTGAATCTATGGAACCGTCCCGGCAACACCGCCAGCAGCAATGGCTGCGTTGAGTTCGCTAAACAAACCTGGGAGCGATTGGCGTTGCGGCTGAAGATTTTGGGAGTGCTTGCCGACTCGGCTTTTTACGCCGTAGATTTCGTCGAATTTATCGAGGAGAAACAGGTTCCCTACGTCATCGCGGCAAGGCTATCGCGGCCCTTACAAACAGAGATAGCGAAGATTACCGATTGGAAGAAAGTGGATGAGGGAATCTCGGTCGCTGAATTTACTTTCGTGCACAAAGACACAAAATGGAAAAAACCTCGACGCTACATCGTAGTCCGACAACAAATTTCGGCCCAAAGACCAAAACCCGCTGGACGACAACTCTCGTTCTTCAAAGAGGATGAAGAGATAAGTCGTTACCGCTACGGCTGTTATCTCACCTCGCATACCGAAGCCCCGGAACAGGTGTGGCGCACTTACCGTTTGAGGGCGGGAGATGAGGGAATCATCCGGGAGAACAAAGAAGATTTCGCTCTCGATGGCTTTGCCCTCGACAAATTTTACGCTGTCGAAGCGGCCATGCTCATTCGAATCCTGTTCTACAACATCATCAATCTCTTTCGCTCCAAATGCCTTAGCGACGAGGAAAAACGCCAAACCCTCTCTACCCTGCGAATGAAATATCTGCTCATCCCAGCGGTCCTTGGCCGCGACGGGAAACAGATCATCCTTCGACTGGGTATACGGACACAAAAAACTCGGAGTAAAATCCTTTGGATTATCAACCAGCTTGATACGCTATTTCCTAAACGCATTGCGTTTGGACCCGCTATGTAACCCCCAAACATAATCCAAGATCACCCTTACTGGCATTGATTCTTCGGAAACGATCGAACCAAAAGCTAGGCTGGAGGCGTCTGTCCAGCGCTTCCAATTTCAAATGCAAAATTCAGGTTTATAACCCCTTGAAATTTGCTCCCCAGACTCCATGTCCCCCCATCTCGTTCATAGACGGCCACGCGAGAAAACGAGTTCCATTTTTCAAAAATGATGTCGGAATCATCCTGCCGCCCTTTGGGCCCCCGGATAGAAACCAAATCGGAATAGTAGCTCCCGACAAAAACAGAAATGGAAACCGCGACAATCGCGCCAAACACCGCTCGGTGTAACCATTTGATGGATCGATAGAGAAAGAGTAGCGAGAGCTCACTGATAATCGTGAGAACGACGATAGCTTTTGGAGCTCCCAACACTGAGATAACGGGTGGGACCAGGATGGCACACAGGCCTGCCGAAACTAGATCGGTGGCATAAAGTTTTGAGAAGTTCTTTTGAAACTGCGTAAACAACAAGGTAAGTGCAATCCCCCCGCAAAAGAAGGGGAAGAAACAAACAAAGTAGACGCCCACAATTGTCAGCGAACCAAGCCAGGAATTCTCTCCGTTGGCTCCCATGCGAACCAATAAAAGCACCGCAGTAATTGTGGAAAGACTGAAGAGGTGCATATACCAAGCAAACGTCTCGACTTTGAATCCCTCGCCTTTTCTCGACATCCAATTGACGCGCACGCCAGCGGCCGCCAATCCAAGCATCCCTATCGAAACGGCCACAAATGCGAAGTGGTGGTACAGCGTGACAGAAAAAATTCGGGTGAAGAAGACCTGTAGCAGCAGGAGTACGCCTGCCAGGAGCCCCACGATGCAGTGCAAACTCCTCGGACCGAGAACGTCACCTAACGTGCGTGTTTTCATGAAAAATCCTTTTATTTTTAGGGGGAAGGCGAAGCTTGCGGTAGCAAGACTCCTCTAATTATCGTCAAATCTTCACAATTTCTTGAGAGCTACTAGGAAACTACTAGTGCCAATTCCCGAACACTTTGTGCCAGGCTTTGCGCACCGAGACTTTATCTTTTGGAGTCAAGGAACCTAGTCGCTTTTCTATGATCTCTGAGGCTACCTGTAGTGTCAATACACCCCTAACAGTTTTCCCACTTTATTCAGGTTGACGATATTGCGAGACCTGCCGTGATGTTCATACTCTTTCTGGAAAACGACATCTATCTCCAAAAAATGCGATCAAAGTCGCCGACGTCTGAATAGAAGCGAACAGAGTGGGCATTCGAGAATCTGAAGTACTTCGTAATGTTCGATCAAACATACGATGTTGGCTGAATAAAGAACGCTCAATGGCCCGGAGGCCGATCACCTACGGCAGCACTACCGGCAATCGGACGATACGAAGATTGCCGCTTTCCGACTTCATGAAGACGCGGAGGTTGGGATTGCTTGAGACACCGAATTCATTTAGCAGGTGGCCGAATTTAAGCCGATGGACTGTGGATAGTCGCGCCTCCGAGGGTAGTTTCAAAGTAACATTCGCCGAACCGGTCAGGAAATTAGCGCGATGAGGGGCGTGTAGTGGGGCATAGGCGACGGATACATTACCGCGACCGAGCCAGACGTCGAGATCTCCTGCCAACTGAGAGGCGCGAATGTCTCCCTCGGCCATCCTCAATGTTGTTGTCTGTTGGATGCGTTGCAGGTCTATGGTCCCCGCTCGCAACTCTACGTTTACCTTCCCTGAGATGTTTTCAACATTCACGCGAGAGCGCTCGCCGCGAACGGTGAGGTTTACTCTGGGGTGCGAAGTAATCGTGAGCGGGCTGGAACATCCGGCGCCGTTGCGCGGAGAGAAGACGCTGAGATTGCCGTTTGGCTTCAGCCGTACGGTAACGGGACAGTTATCAGCCGCAATGGTGGCATAGAGCGCACTTTCCCCCGCTACCGAAATCGGGCCCGACACAAAGATATCAATGGAGCGAATCTTGGAATTGGGAAACGTCTGCGTGGCGGCAGCGAGAAGCGAGTTCGTCAGTAATAAAAACCCAATCAAACCTTAAACCCCATCGCTAGCAGCGTTGCTTGGACACCCGGATAGCCGTCATCGTACCAGCGCCACCAGGCAAGACTCATGATGATGTGGCCCAAGAAGATGAAGAAGTGACTCCACATTTCGACCCGGTCGGAATATTTCTGCAAGTAGCGGCGCCAATGCAGGGCTTCATCGATAGTGCTGTAAAATATGGCGAGCGCGATAAGTGTCATGGCCGGGTAGCGGCAGAATTGTGGGTAGGTGTATCCGATCACGAGCACGACGATGCTGGTGATCCCGGCAAATATCGTGATGTGGTGGACTAAGGCTTCACCCTTCAGCAGCTCCTCTTTATAGACGGTTCGGTGCCCAATGGTATCGAAGGCTATGGCAACGACGAATATGAATACGCCTATCGGCACGCTCCAGACATAGTCGGGAAACTGAGCTCCGTGAAAATAGCCGAAGAGAACGAAATAGGTTGTGGAAAAAAGTAGGCCGAACATGAGACCTACCCAAGCGATGTAGCTCATCCAGTCGTCAAACTTGAAAAGCCGTACACGTCCGACATAAATGAAAATATCCTGAATAAAATTTGTCGGGGTCATGAAAACCTCCACACGGTGGAGATGGTGACGGGTCGCCAGGGTTTCAATATCCTTAGTGGAACCGACGTCACTACCTTGAGAAAACCCTTGAACAATAACACAACTTTTTTCCATCCGGGAATCCAGACGCGATCCAACCAGGCATTTTCTCCACGGCGCCAAACCTCTTTACCGATCTCGGAATAGACGAACCTCGCACCGGCAACAGCGACCGCCGGGCGAAATCGGAGACAATTTAACCCATCATCACCGGACCGATAAAATTTTTCCGCCTCGCGCAGGAGGCGACGTATGATAACGGCCAGACGCGGAGCCTCGAGTGGGCTCGTGATGAGTTCTGGCGACAGCCCCGCCTCTCGAAGCCATGCCAGCGGAAGATAGATACGGCCCATCTCCGCGTCGTCGTAAACATCCCGAGCTATATTGGTGAGCTGCATCGCCGATCCCATATCACTGGCATGGCGAAGTGCCGACACGTCGCGCACACCCATGATGTGGGACATCATGAGTCCCACGACGCCCGCAACCCGATAACAGTAGAGCATGAGGTCGTCGAGCGTTTCATACTGAGCCTTTCGGACATCCATCGCCATACCTTCGAGAAGCTCGAACGCGTAGTGGCGTGGAATCTGATAGCGGTGGCTGATGTGGCGTATCGCCTCGAAAACGGGATTCTCCTGCTGGATACCGTTAAACGCATTCTCGGTGCAGCTTCGGAGCTGTTCCAGCGTCTTTAAAAGATGAACATTCCCCTCGGAACGTTGAGCCGCTTCATCGATCGCATCGTCGCAGTAACGACACCAGCCGTACAAGAGGGATGCGGCCGCACGGTCGTCCTTATTGAAAATGAGCGAAGCCGCGGCAAAACTTTTGGACCCGACACGGATCATGCTTCGGCAACGATCGATAATGTCCTTAGGAATTGGTGTGAAAACTGCATTCGGGGCATTTAATGGAATCACGGGTTCTCCCAGTTAGGTGACAAATTCCGGGCCGGAGTATGGACGCTGGTCGGCTCCCCCAAAATAATTCCACAGGTGGCCTTTGCGGAATTGATCACCCCTGGAACGCCGGCCCCCGGGTGGGTTCCGGCACCAACGAAATACAACCCCTCAATTTTGGGATCCTGGTTGTGCATTCGAAAGTAGGCACTCTGCAAAAGTGTGGGTTCCAGCGAAAATGCCGACCCCATGTGAGCGTTGAGTTCGGTCTTAAAGTCTTGTGGTGTAAAGAGGCGTCGGGTGACGATATGTTTTTTTAAGTCCGGCATGAAACGGCTTTCGAGAAACGATAGGATTTTATCGGCATACCGCGGGCCGATCACCGACCAGTCGACATCCATTTTTCCAAGGTGTGGCACAGGTGATAGAACGTAAAAAGCGCTCCCTCCAGCCGGCGCAAGGTCGGGATCGGTTTTTGTGGGGTTGTGTAAATAGAGCGAAAAATCATCGGCGAGCACGCCTTTTTCGAAAATATCATCGAGAAGCTCGCGGTACCGGGGTCCGAAGATGACGTTGTGGTGAGGGAGCGGGTACTGCCTGTCTGTACCGAAGTAGATGAGAAATAGCGACATGGAATAGCGCTTGCGACCAAGAGCGGCGGCGCGCCTCTTCCCAATCGGGCTGTCGGTCAGGAGATCCCGATACGTGTGAATTCCCTCGGCATTGCTGACAACGAATGAGTATCTTTCGTACCCGAACTTCTCCGAACTCACGCCCAATACCCGGTTGTTGTCGGTCACTATCCGACTAATGGGCGCATTCAAACGGATTTGCCCACCCAAATCACAAAACAGCTTCACTAGCGCACTCACCAGCGCACCGGTCCCGCCTCGCGGAAAAAAGACGCCACCGCTTTTTTCCAAATAATGGATCAATGTATAAATGGATGACGCCGAAAAGGGATTTCCACCAATGAGAAGAGAGTGGAAAGAAAATCCCTGGCGTAGGTTCTCATCCTTAATAAAACGGCTCACAGTGGAATAAACCGATCGATCCGCCCGTAATCGAATCAGCTTGGGCGAAACGCGTACCATGTCCCAGAAGCTGGTGAAGGGGACATGCACAAGTCTCGAGTATCCTTCGTCGTACACCGCCTTCGAGTATTCGAGAAAACGCCGATAGCCATCGACGTCCCCCGGGCATCGCGCGCGAATCTGGCTGGTCAGCTGATCGTCATCATTGGAGTAATCAAAAAAACTTCCATCGCTAAAATGGAGTCGATAAAACGGCGACACCGGGATCAGCTCGAGATAATCCTTGGGGTCGCGCCCGGACACATCAAACAGTTCATGAATCGCCTCGGGAGCGGTGATTACCGTCGGGCCCGCGTCGAATTTAAAACCACCGTCCTCAAACACATAAGCACGGCCGCCCGCCTTATCGCGCTTCTCATACACGGTCGTCTCGATTCCGGCGGCCTGAAGTCGAATGGCCGCAGCCAGCCCCCCGAATCCCGACCCAATCACCGCCGCGGTTTTCTGAGGGGTCATTTGTAGGCATCCGTGAGTTGAGTCGACATTTCCAAAAGCGCTGCATGAGCGCTGGCTGGAATCCCGGATTTTTCAGCGTCTGAAAGGGCGGTATTCAAATAATCGACCGCCTTGCCGTGAGTTGCCTCGACAATTGCACAGTTTTGGGATGCCCAGAGATCCAGCGCGTTAGCATCGGGAAGTAAGCGGGCCGCCTCGATGAATCCGGCCAACCGATCGGGAAAGTAACGGCCGAGAACCGCCCATAACCACGATGGCCGCCGCAATTTGAGATCCTCGAATTTTTTCGATGGGTCCTTTTGCCCACTGAAGTTTCCTAAATCATCGAACATTTGCAACGCGATTCCAAAACGCGTACCGAAATGGTCCAACACTGACAGCGTGCGCGCGTCGGCTCCAGAGGCCAGCCCTCCCATAACCATTCCGAGCGCGGTCAGGGCCCCGCTTTTGAGCTCTAGGGAGGCGAGACACAATTCAAAAAGTGAATCAACGGGAACCCGATCGGCGGGTACTCCGACGTCGATGGCCTGGCCAACATGGGCCAAAAGGAGCGCTCGGTGGTAGCTGCGGTACATTGCAAGTTCCAATTCCGGTGTCAGTCCCCTGGACGCAATCTCCCCGAGCGGCCAGAAATAGAGCCAATTACCGGTATTGAGGGCAATGGGCATTCCGTAGCGAAGGTGAAGACAGGGCTGGCCGCGACGGAGCGAGCTATTATCCTCGATATCATCCACGATCAGCGAGCCCGCATGCAACGCCTCGACGACACTTTCGCACAATTTAAGCGCGTCGGTATTTTGCTGATTTCCGCACTCAAATCCCACGCGCACCAGCCGCGCACGCAGGTTTTTCCCCGAACGCCCGAGAAGATCATTTGCCGGTTCGCAAAGAATGGATACCAGATAGGGAGAAACCGCTTTGTGGAGGCGGTCACCTAGAAAGAGGCGGAGGTCAGTGTCGGCTAGGGTCATTCGCGCCACGTTCCCACAGGTTTCGGGCCAGAGTCAAAACGGGGACGGGCGGGCGCCCCAGCACGATTCTCAAGCTCTCCAGTACTGAAAGATCGCCGCGGTAAAAGGAACGGATGAGGGGCTCGGGCAGCCTATAAAAACGCTGAAGAATCCGGTAACGATCGGTATCATCGGTTCCCCAAAATAGGGCGCGATTTAGCAGGCGAAAGTACCGGCCGCGCCTCCAGCAGTCGGTCTGGAGCGCCTGAATGACTGACGGCCATCGCTCCGGTAACGACTGGGCGATGAGACGATCGACCACCCTTACGGCATCGGGCAGCGAGAAGCCGGTCGTCGGATTAAAAAATCCGCCTGAAAGGCCGATCGTCGCGACTGAAGTTCGATTCGTCGGAAGGTGAGCGGTAATCGGAATGGGCAGGACTCCATTTTCTTCATGGTCCACCCGACTCACACGCCATCCGTGGTCGTCACAGTAAGCCCGGATGCGATCTCGGAGAGCGGCCGAATCAAGCGTCGGACTTTCGCTATAGTAAGTGTCTTCAATCAGAAGGGTCGTTTCATCCCAGGGCAGCGTGTACACGAATCGATACCCGTCTCTCTGCTCAACGGTAGCGTCCATTAAGATCGGTCGAGTCAATCCGTGAGGTACCTCGAGCGTGACGAACTGTCCTAGAAATTTCTGATATCCGAGTCGGCCGGGCCAGGCGTAGGTCCCTCGCCCATCCAGCACGCACCCGGCCCGAAGATTTTCACCATTACTGAGGGTAACTTGATTCGTTTCCACTTGCGTCGCCTGGGCACCGGTTCGGATGCGATCCGACAAACGCTCGAGAAGCTTTCGGTGGAAATCGATCGAGCGAATGGAGCAGTAGCCCGACGAAAGTCGCCGCATGTGTTCCGGAAATCGCACCTCATGCTGCGTCCACGCCCTTGATATGAGTGGTGACAACCAGTGACCCGCGTTCAGCCCGACGTCGCTGGGGTGAAACGACCAGGTGTGATTGCCACCGATTTCAGGCCGCGACTCGATAACCAGAAAATTAACGTCGGGCCGTCGGAAACTGAGCGCCCATGCGAGGAGTCCCGACGCAAGACCGCCGCCGACCAGGATCACGTCATATTGTCCAGTGGCTCCCATACCCCGTTTTCAGCGCCTCTCCGGTTCGGTTTTTTCAAGAATAACTTTCGCACGAGCCACCCAGTCGAACCGCTCGAGACTGCTTGGTAACAGTTTCGGATTGGATAAGGTTTTCAGCGCAAAAAGCCGGGCCTCGGCCTTGTCACCGTCATCGAGCAGAAATTCCGCCCAGTAGACCTGATTGCCGGGGTGCTCGGGCGCGCCGGAAAGGGCGGCCTGAAAATGGGCGCGAGCTTTTTTCGACGACCCAATGGAGATAAAGGACGGCGCCAGCTGGTACAGCCTTCCCAACGCTCTATCGGCCACGAACCCTTCGTGTTGAGGGGCCAGCGTTTTTAGCAATAAAAATTTCTCTTCGATGGGCCGAATCAGTCCCAGCGCCCTGAAGGGATTGGCGTGCTGGGCAATCTCGCCTTTCGATGCGCACCAGGCGAGCAGAGCCGACGGGTTAGTCGGTTCGGTCTCCAAAACCGACTCAGCTAGGGTGACGGCCGTTTCAAAATGAGATTCGGCGACCGCCGCGTCGATCTCGTACTTACCTAAATAGTAATGCGTATCGGCCGACCTCAATAGTTCGGCCACCGATTTTTTCATGGTCGAAGACAAGGTCGAGAGTCCGCGGGTGATTTCACTTTTCAAGGGTCCCAGATCCATCACCCCGATATCAACGAATGTCGGTGGTTGGTCCTCAGCCAAACTTGTCACCGCCAAGCTCATCACGATAAAAACTGCGCTTGCCAGCGGTATGAAACACAGGCTCCAAAAATTAATATGCCATCGCATCAGTGGGCCTGCTTGATGAGACGGCGGGTGTCTTTGAGAAGCTGCTTCATCTCGGAGTCTTCGTTCGCGTCGTAAAATCCCCGCACCCGGCCCCAGGGATCCACAAGCGCAAGCTTCGAGCTGTGCATAACGGCTTCCGTTTCCGAACTTCCCGGCTCCATGACCATCATAAACCCCTCGCGAACGACACGCTTCAGCGCACCCTTTTCGCCGGTGACGAAAAACCACTTGAGTGGATTGGCCTCAAATCGTCGGGCATATTCATCCAACGCGGCTACGGTATCGCGGTCGGGATCGACCGAAAACGAAACGAACCTCACCTCGGTTCGGTGCCGCAGCTCGTGTTGCAATTTTCGGACGCGCTGGGCGATGATCGGGCACTGTCCACTGCAGCTCGTAAACAGGAAACTTCCAATCCACACCTTTCCGGAAAGGTCGTTCAAAGTGAGCTGGGCACCGCTGCGCTCATCGAGCCTAAAATCGGGGACCTGCGAAAGCACGGGAAACTGTTTGATTCGAAATTTATCCCAGCTTCCCAAAAGCGCAATAGAAACGATGGGCATGAGAAACAGCGAAGTAATCATAATCGGGAACCAGAGCCGCGTTTTCATCGAGTCACACTCCTCTGCCGAGCCATCATCAGCACGCTCGACCCCAGAAAAAATAATCCAAAGGCGATTAAAACCAATGCGCAGTGCAACGGACTGACCTCGGAAATTCGACCGGAGATTCGACCGGCGATTCGAACGGGGCTGCTCGGATTTATCGAATCCCGAAATAACGTAAGTCCGTAATAGAGGGGGTTAGCCGTCATGAGCCACCGGACGGGGCCGGTTTCGGGGATCGGAAAGAGCGCTCCCGATACAATCCACAACGGCATCAGAATCAGATTCATCACACCATGAAATCCCTGGATGGAATCCAGTCGCCAGGCAAACGCAAAACCCAGCGCCGACAAACTCAGGGCGATCAGAAAGAGACTCCCCAACGCCACCACCACTGCCGTTATCGGAGGAACCCCAACGGCGAACCAATAGAACGGGAGCAGCAGCGCCCCCTGAATGAGTCCCAATAATGCCCCCCCCAAAATTTTTCCCAGCGCGATCGAGGGCCTGCCCGCCGGGGACACTAGTACGCCCTGGAGAAAACCGTCGTGCCTATCCTCTATCAAACTCATATTCGAAAAGATCGAAGTGAACAGAACCACCAGTAACAATGAACCTGGAAAGAAATACGCAAGATACCCATGACCCTTTTGCTGAAAACTGTCGCCGAAACCAAAACCCAGAATTACCCAAAAAAGTAACGGAAGTCCAAAGACCCCAATGATGCGGCTCGGCTGACGATAAAAACGCTTAATCTCGCGCTCGAGAAGGGAAAAGAAGGCACTCACTCTAGACTCCTGGCAAAGATCATGGGGACAGTTAGATCTGGTTCGTATTGATCTCGCTTTCCCCGCTTTTAATAGAGAGTCGATGAAATGGCCAGTTTATTGACAGTTAACCCCTTGTGATAATCCAACAAGCCACTAGGTACTTGGAGTTGTAACACATTCCCAAAACGTGAAAATTCTGTCGTGGTTTTTGACACCGATAATTCTATACACACCCAGAATAGCCCGCGTAACGCGTTGAGAAAACGATTGTTTTGTAGCATTGCGAATGATTGTGCTTTTCGACTACGAGTTAGACGATCGTAAATGTTCAATCTTTTCAAGCCTAGCCGTTTGGCATCCCTATTGCTTTAGTTCTTCCCAACAGGAGACATTCAAATGGGTTACCTTTTAGCCGTTTCGCTCACCGTTATTTTGAGCTTTTCAGGTTGTAACAAAACCGCCGGAGTAGGCTCGTCGCTCCCGGACAACTGCGCGATGATGGCCGACACCGAATCTCCGTCAAAAAAGGTTTGTTTCGTTAATATAGACGGTCGAGCCATCATTGAGGGTGACATTGATATTGGAAGTGTCGAAGAGCTCAAGAACCCGAAGGCTAAATCAAACGATCGAACAGCACTTGCAGCTAGAAAGGGACTCCGGTTTCGATGGCCCGGAGCAATCGTACCCTATGTTATCGATTCTACCGCTGCGCCCTATCGGGGTGATATCAATGGAGCCATTGCTCATTACCACGAGAAAACCGGGATTCGTTTTCAAGTGCGTGGCAGCGAAACCGACTTCGTGACTTTCAGAGGTGTTACCGGGAACTCTTCGTGTGCCAACTCATTGGTGGGGCGTGTCGGCAACAACCAGGCGGTAAATATTTTTGGTGTTATCAACGACCCCGAAAGTTGCCCAAATAAGGTTGGTAGCATCGTTCATGAACTAGGCCATGCAGTCGGCCTATTCCATGAGCATCAACGCCGTGACAGAAATCAGCTGATCAAAATCCACCCGTTGATTCTTTCTGGAAAGCAGGGTCCGAGCCTCCAATTTAATTACCAACAGCAACTGTATTTTGGAGAGGACATCAACGGCCACGACCTCGGGTCGATTATGCATTACAGTCCTTTGCAGGGGGACTTTTATGATGCAAACAACGTTAGGCATCTGGCATTTATTAAGGTGGGAACAGAGTCTCTCACTTATGCTCAACAGTCCGCTGCGCTTAGCGGAGTCGGGCAAAGGTTATCACTGAGTCAAGGAGATATCGATGGGCTTGCTTACCTTTATTCAAATAGTTATATCGAGCAGCCCGAAATAGGTGTAACGGAGAGCGCTCCGGTCCCAACCTCAATCAGTTTTCTACTCGCTGACCATAGCAGCAACGAAGACGGGTTCATTGTCGAAAAGAGGGTATCCGATTTTTACACGGGAGTTCGTTACGTTGAGTTCGCCCGTTTGCCAGCAATAACCAGCTCAAATATTGAGAATGAGTTCAGCGCCCCGATTTTGCAAACTGTAGGCAACCTACCGCGCGGGACAAGCTACGACATCCGAGTTCGAGCATTTTCTAATTCGGGAAGAGTGTCCTCGCCCAGCACCGTGATTACCGTCCGCACATTGGCAGCCCCACCGGCGGCCCCTTCCAATCTGGCCGGGAGTGCTGTTAGCGGTGCCCTCGTGCCCACCGTCAGGCTTTCGTGGTCAATTCCCTCTGGACCTGTCTCCGGGTATAAAATCAGCAAGTCATTAAACCTTACTGGCCCGTGGGACACCGAGGTCTCCGCGTCAGTCTCGCTATTTAACTATTCCCTAGGACTTAGCTCTGACACGCAATATTACTTCCGTATTCGAGCATTCAATGAAGGAGGCGATTCAGACTATTCAATTCCAGCGAATGTCCGGACTCTTCCCATCCCTCCGTTGGCGCCAACTGCTTTCGCCGCCGCTGCGACCGGATCCGATGTCAATCTGAGTTGGATTGATTACAGCAATAATGAAACCGGGTTTAAGATCGAGCGCGCTCTGGCTGCCGCTGGCCCTTGGACTGCATTTCCAAGCCTGGTCGGCGCAAACACCATTTCCGCTAACGATTTGGCATTAGCTCAAAATACGAAATTCTTTTATCGTATTTCGGCCGTTAATGCGGCGGGTGCCTCCGCGTTTGTTTCCACCAGTGTGACGACAGGTTATGCGTTACCAATGTCACCAACCGGTGTCGCTGTCTCGGTTGCGACCAGAACATCGGTAAAGGTAACCTGGGTTGAAAACAGCGCGTTGAAAACCGGATTCATGATTGAGAAGGCCATGGCCGCGGCGGGTCCCTGGGCTGCAGAGACTCCAAATTCTGGCGCGACACTTCGCTCCAAGACGGTATCAGGATTGGTGACCACGACGAAGTATTTCTTCCGGGTTACCACATTAAACGGCACCAACAGATCGGCCCCATCAGCCGTTGTATCCATTACAACGGGTGTACCGATTGCGCCCACATCCGTTACGGCAATTGCGACCTCACCAACCGCGGTCAATCTCGCCTGGATGGACACTAATGATAATGAAACCGCCGTGGACATTTACATGAAAAAAGGAGCAAGCGGAACGTATGCCAAACTCACTCCCTCTCCGGCCGTTGGAGTATTTGCCTATGCAAAGACCGGCCTGCTCGCCAATACTAAGTACTTCTTCAAGGTTCGCGCCACGAATCTCGCCGGGTATTCGGAGTCTACCGCGGTTTCAGTCACCACACCCATGTAAGCACTGATGATCCTGGTAAAAACGATACCCGATTAACGATTTTACCATAATCCCGAAACGCTCAGGTGAAGCGTACGATTAACGAGGACAGTCCTCTATCGATTGAGAGATAACTTCACCCGTTTTAACGTGAAAGACATCCTCGAGCTCCGGTTGGCCGATGGTGATCTTGGATGCGAGCCCCGACAGAGCGCCGTAAATTTCGGGTAAGCGGCGGGTTTCGCTCTGCACATCGGCATAGACCCTGCCTTTCGCCACCAGTGGATTTAACCCGAACGATGCCCGCAGCACCGTTGCTACACGTTCGCCATCCGCGGTCTGGGCACAGAGCAGGTCACGACCGAGCTCGGCCATCAGGCCGTTGGGATCACCTTCGGCCACGACCCTTCCACGGTTTAGTATGAGCACACAATCAGCCCCGCTTACCTCATCAAAAAGATGGGTGGAATAGACGACGGTAAGTTGTCGACGCAGGCGCAGCTCATCGAGCAGTTGCCAAAATTCCCTTCGGGCAATGGGGTCAAGTCCTGTCGTGGGCTCGTCGAGGAGCAGTATTTCCGGACGGGTGATGAGCACCTTTGCCAGTTCCAAACGACGACGCGTTCCCCCCGAAAGTTGTGTGACCTTTTTGTGCCGCGTTTCTGCCAAACCAAGCTCGTCCAGAAGCTGGCCGGCGCGAGCGCGAATCTCGGTCACGGGGATCGAGTACAGCCGGGCATGGTGGGTGAGGTTTTCGAGTCCGGTCAGCTGATTATCGAGCGCCGGCGACTGGAACACCACGCCCAACCGAGCGCGCACACTGGGCGAGGCCGGATTCGAATCAAAGAGGCGCACAGCACCCGATTGTGGCGGCACCAAGGTTGAGAGCACGTTGAAAAGCGTGCTTTTGCCGCTCCCGTTGGGGCCCAAAATGCCAAATCGAGTTCCAGCGCGAACTGAAAAAGAGACTGAATCAAGCGCAACGGTCTTGTCGAACCTGTGTGAAAGCTGTGAAACTTCTATAATCATCGCCTACTTCAAAGTATCAAGAACCATGAGAGCCGCCCAAACCGGAAGGTAGATTATGGAAACGTAAAAAACCCCGCGCGCGGTTTTCATGGAACGGTAATGCGCGAGCGCAATTCCCGATACGAGAAATACGCCACTCGCGGCCAGCATGCCCATGAGGTAGGTGCGCCCTGTTAGGCCCCAAACGGTTGGTAGGCAAGCGACCAGGGTGAGCATTACTAAATAAAGAATTACGTGCCTGCCCGTCGATAGACCGCCGGGGTCAACCACCGGAAGCACGGGCAACCCGGCCCTAGAATAGTCCGCCTGATACAGCCATGCGATCGCCAGAAAATGAGGTATCTGCCACAGAAAGAGAATCAGAAATAACAGAAGCCCCTCCCAATGGAGCATGCCGTTCGAAGCGGTCCAGCCCATCAGTGGCGGCAACGCCCCGGGAATCGCTCCAATGAGCGTCGAATTCGGGGAGAGTCGTTTCGATGGTGTGTAGATCCCAAGATAAAAAAGAAGGGTCGTCCCACCGAGCACTGCCGTTACCGGGTTTACGAAGACCAGCAGGATAAATTCCCCGAGAAGACCGGTGGCAAACCCAAACTTCAATACATACTGTGGGCGCATGCGCTCAGCCGGCAGCGGCCGATTCAGGGTTCTCCACATTTTTCCATCGACATCGATTTCAAGATACTGATTGAGCACTCCGGAAGAGATCCCGACTAGCGCGATTCCCAGCAGACTGATCAAATAATGTCCGACATTAAAGTCGCCGGATCGCCCGCCCAGCCAGTAGCCCAGCGTCGCCATCAGCAGAGCCAGAACGCAGATTCGAATTTTGGCCAACTCGAGATGGTCCGAAAGTATTTGTTTCCATTGCATCAGCTGTCCACCGCGGGCCGAAGCCCGATCAGTGCCCTCCGTAATTGTTCCATAAACGAAAAACCCACGCACATTTTACTGAGTAGCAGGGCAATGACCACGGACAGTGACAAACAGATTGCACCGATCGCTAGGTGCAGCATCGTCAGAACTACTGGTTTTCTCAGCCAAACGGTGAATGCCCCGAGAAGAATCTGGAAACTCACGGCTGTTGCCAGGGCCCCCGATATACCCGCCAGATCTAATCTATACGGTAATCGTCGATATATTTGCACCACTAAACAAATTACCGCGATGGAAACCACAGCCGCCCAAATTCGGTGCGCGAGATGGATACCGATCGAGAAATTGAAAACAGGAGGAATAATGCCGCCAAATACCAACGGAAAATCGGGAATCGCGAGTCCCGCGCCTCGGTGTCGCATCGTGGCTCCTAATAGGAGTTGGACAAAAAAGGCCGCCACCACAAACAGACTAATCGATCTGAGGCTACCGATCCGAGATGCGTTTTCGATCGGTAGCGGATTCCACGACCGATTCCATAAAGACGAAGTCATGAGCGTTATCGAAACCACGACACAAAAAAATGCTTGAGCCAGACATGCATGGGCCACGCTCACGCCTGTGGGTAGCTTGAATAGCACGGTAAGACCGCCCAAGCCCGCCTGAGCCATCACCATCACCACTGCGGCCCACGCAAGTCGCCGCACCGCTCGGGGCGCGCAGAACTGAGCGAAAATGGCATAAGACAAAATTAAAATGGCGACCAAGCCCGCAACGAGACGGTGCCCATGTTCAAAAAGAACTCCACCAACCATTTCGGGAAAAAACTGACCGAACGAAAGCGGCCAATCCGGAACGGCAAGCCCTGAACCGGTACTCGTTACTAACGCCCCTGCGCATAAAAGCAACACCGTGCATCCGGAAATAAAAAAAGCCAAGTAATGGAGGGTGCGGTCGGTTGACCAAGCACCTCCAAACACCGCCTTCACGAATGTCTCAGTTGAAGGTGAATTCGACAGGAGAGGCTCCAGCATCGGTCACCTTGACCTGGGCGGATTTGGTGCCCTTGGTCTCGTGCCAGGCTTCCAGCGTATAATCGCCGGCCGGCAGGTTGTTGATACTGAATCCACCGGTCGCATCGGTCACCGCGAAAAACGGGTGATCCAGGACGCCAATGTATCCCAACATCCAACCGTGGACATCGCATTTCACCTTGATCGGGAATTCGGCCTTTTTGAATTCCTTGTCAATTACCTGACCCTTAGTCGGCATGGCACTATTGAAAGAGGGGTTGGCCTTGGACAGAGAATGCACGTTATGCATCGTTGGGTCGGAATTCAAAATCTTGAGCTTTTGTCCGACACGTACACCCACCACTCGGGGCGAATACATGCATCCCCGTTGATCGTAGGTGACAGGAGCACCGACGTCTGCGGGAATGGATTCCTTTTTGAGTCCCTCTTTTACATAAACAAACACATTGGCCAGAGTGCCGTTCCCATTGACGACGACATCCTGTTTAACCACCTTTTTGCCACCCGCCTCTTTCACGCACACCGGATCGGCATTCATCTTGATGACGTCCGCTTTTGGCGCAGCGCCCGAAAAGGTTGCCTTGCCCGAAATATTGGCCGCAAATATCGCGCTGGTGGCGCTCAAAACGGCTGTGAGAATTGTTAGCTTCATCGTTCCTCCTGAACCCTTTGGACCATTTGCAAACACCGCAAAACCCGCCAAAACTATAGAGCTTGCGAACCTCCCTGGCAACACTCCATCGGGCGAGCTGTGATTCAGACACCCAAAAAAAGGTAAACTACCGGCCGTCAGCCGGAAGCTGAGTAGCGCGAGGTGTTAGGCCTGGGAGCGAGGTGGCATCGAATCCGGAGGGGGTGTCTGGAGACGGTAGCTTGACCGCAAAGTAGCGAGAGATCAGTTGCTGATTTTCTGGAGCCCTCCTTGTGGAGTGGGTTGCAAAGCTTTCATTTTGTTTCTGGCCGGTTCGTCCAGGTTAAGCAGGGCTTGCGCGAAATCCGTTAGTTTCAATGCGCCGAAGGATTGGCCAGCGTAAACGATAACTGTATCGCCATTGAGATGCTCTTGCTGCTGCCACTTGTTCATGGTCATCTGAGTTTGTGCCCTAAGATCGTTTCGCCGCAGATAAAGCTGGAGAAGCGAGTAGGTT
>CAZRVZ010000055.1:0-14407 GCA_964603655.1 uncultured Pseudobdellovibrionaceae bacterium
ACCGTTACCGTTTTCTTCACAGAGTCTGAAGGAATAGTCGGTATCGGAGCGTAGCCCGCTGGCTATAAATGCACGAAGGCCGATGGCGACGGCAGTCGCGCCGCCGCAGGTTGTGGGCGAAATGAGGCCACTTGCACGCGCTCTACTTCTCGGACCGATTGAGAGCTGTCATGCGCCCCTTCAAATTGGTGAGCCCGTAGCCATTTGACCGAACCGCCGCGAGCCCCCATAATCCAGTGTCTTAAATCATTATTAATGAGGTTTCATGAGCACTCAATACCGCGATATTCAAACGCCCGATTTTTCGCAAGTCGCCAAGCTGGCACCACTGATTATTATTGGCGCCGCTGTGGCCGTTCTAGCCGTTGGCAGCTGGTTTATCATTCAGCCGGGATCGGTCGGACTGGTCATTCGCACCGGAAACCTCAATCGGAGCGTGGGAGAAGGGTTGCATTTTAAACTACCGCTCTTTGAGGATATCGTGAGAATGGAGACCCGGGTCCAAAAAGAGGAGGTCAAGGCTAGCGCGTTTTCCCAGGATCTGCAGACCGTCGAAACGGTTGTCGTGGTCAATTTCCGTATTTCCGTCGATGCGGCGGTCAGTGTTTTCAGAAATCTCGGGCGTCAGTACTACGACCGCGTCATCCACCCGGCCACCCAAGAGGCGATTAAGGCGATTACCGCCAAATATACAGCCGAAAACCTGGTTAAGAATCGGGACAAGGTTCGTAACGAAATCAAGGATGAGCTTACGATACGGCTTAAAGCGAGCGAAGTCGATCTCATCGACTTCGCGATTACCGACTTTGATTTCAGCAAAGAGTTCAATCGCGCTATCGAAGAAAAGCAGATTGCCGAACAGCGCGTATTCACCGCGGCCAACGACCTAAAGCGCATCCAGCAAGAGGCGGAACAAAAAATAGCGACCGCCCGTGCCGAGGCCACATCCCTCGGGCTGCAACGGCAGGCGGTGAGCGCGGAACTCATCGAGCTCCGTCGAGTCGAGGCCCAGCTTAAGGCGATTGAAAAGTGGAATGGCGTGCTGCCCACCTATACCGGCGGCCACGTAATTCCGTTCATCGGCGGTACCAGCGGTGGTGCCGGAAAAACCGGGTAGACATCATTAGGTGATCAACACATCAGCCACCGTCAAAATTCGAGAGCGGCATTGGGTGCGCCAAGATGCGCACCGCGTGTGCCAACTTTTTTAATCACCCATTTGGGATAAACCAATTATCCTTTAAAAACTCCCTAAGGAGATCCGCATGGCAAGGTTTTCGATTGAGATTCGTTTCACAGGGGGTCTGAATGCCGTTCAAGAGGCTGCGTTCCAAGACGCTAGCAACCGTTGGACCGAGGTCATCGTGGGAGATTTTCCGCGCATACAAATCGGAAAGGAGATCATCGAGACCTTGGTTATCGAGGCCTCTGGAGCCAAGATCGACCAGGCCGGAGGGGCGAAAGGCAACATTTTGGGTCAATCCTCACCTACAGATTTTTTACCCAACGGACTTCCAGCGAAGGGGTTTATGGAGTTTGACAATTTCGATCTTGGCCAGATGGAAACCGATGGCACACTTCACAGCGTGATTCTACACGAGATGGGGCATGTGCTGGGAATCGGATCCATTTGGAAAGGGATGGGACTTCTGGCTGGACCCGGAACAGCAAACCCGCGATTTGTCGGCACGAAGGCAGGTAAAGAATGGAGAGTTCTCTCCCAGTTGCCCGCCAATCAATTACCTGTAGAGAACCGAGGAGGACCAGGAACCGCCGACTCCCATTGGCGCGAGAGCGTTTTCGGAAACGAATTAATGACGGGATTTATCAGTGGCATGACCCAACCGATAAGCCGCATGACCATCGCATCCTTGGCCGATCTCGGATACAGAGTCAGCTTTTCAACGGCGGACCCGTTTACAATTCCCTCGCACCTTGTAGTGAGAGCCATGGGTGTTGGGGCAGACCCAGAAAGAGTACGGCGCTGTACGTTCGGCAACAGACCCATAAGAAAATTCAAGCCAACGCACTGGCCGGAGGCAGCTTTGGTGTAAGTTTTGCTCTCGCCTAAGCGTCACGGGTGCTGCACCACACTCAGCACGTTTTTGCCATCGTTACCAGCTCGGCCGTTCTTGATGAGGTCTTCCTTGGTGAAAATGAAATCGCTGCGGTCAAAAGCCGCCAGCTCATAGCCCGGCCCCATGCGAATCGCATCGACAGGACAGGCCTCTTCGCACATGCCGCAGAACACGCAGCGTAGCATGTCGATATTAAATTCCTTGGGGAATTTCTCGACCCGGGGGTCAGGGTGCTCGGCGGCGGTGATGTGGATGCACGCGGCGGGACACGCGGTAGCGCAAAGCATGCAGGCCGTGCACCGAATATCCCCGTCTTTTTTCACCGTGAGAATATGGAGCCCACGAAATCGTTTGGAGTAGGCGCGGCGCTGCTCGGGGTACTCAATGGTAGGGAGTCGTCGCAGCCGCAATAGGTTTCCAAAAAAATGGCGCCCCGTAATCCAAAGCCCGATCAAAATTGGTCTGAGATAAGCCCCTTTGATTTTTTTAGCCAAGGGGCACCCCGAGCGGTGGAAACTTCGAAAGGGATTCGTTCGGACAAAATTGCGGGCGAACCATCTCTTCAAAGACGCGCGCCGGATGATTACTTGGCAATGGCAACCGATCGCCCCGTTGTGCAATTCCCCAGGCCAACTGGTGAGCGTCCCGCGAAAGTCCCTGTAGCGGAAGTGCTTTCGTCAACTTCTGCACCCGTCCGAGCGCATTGATCACGGTTCCGGTTTTTTCAAACGAACTCACATTGGGTAACAGCCAACACGCGCGCTCAAACGAGGCGCGACGATTGGACGCATGTACGAAGAGCGGCACCGAAATGCTCTCGGCAATCAAGTCCCATGCCTCGCAGCGCTCCCCCTCGAGTCCGACCACGAGGACCCCCGAATAGCTGCCCTTCTTTAGTCGCGCCCGAGCCTCAGTAATTCCCAAATTGGCAAACGGAATTCGACGGGACAGCTCGGAAAATCCGCGCGCGTTGGGTGTGACATCCCGATGCTTGAGCACTCCGTCATAGGGCTCCGTCTCTCCTGTGACCTCTTCATTCACGAGCCAACAATAGTTCTGAACGCCTAACTGCGAATAGGTCGTCACCGAATCGATCAGCTCTTCATTGGTCAGTTGCGTGGATAGAAAAATGAGCATCCCTTCCTTTGCCATCATATCCCCGATAGACTTAAACGCTTCGTTCCAAGTCGACTCCTTCCAACCATTGTCGTTAACGAGCGGAGTCGGAATGCGACCCTCGTAAACGGAATGAAAATCCCATCGGCCGGTATCGCAGATCCAACTTCTATTCACCTCGGGATTTCGCCGGGGTTCTACCCGGTAAAGACGCCTGGTATCCGGATTCACTGACACCGTGGTGTTACAACCACGGGCACACGAAGTGCAGACGCTCTCATGCTTTTGCAAAAACCATACGCGGCACTGAAACCGGAAATCCTTGGCCGTCAGCGCGCCAACCGGGCAAATATCGGCAAGATTCCCGGTGTAATCATTCCGGAGTGGCCCGCCGTCGTAGGTTCTGAGTTCGCTGCGATCGCCCCGATTGAATATGCCAAGCTCGTTCGTTTTTGACACTTCTTCGGTAAAACGCACACACCGCGTGCACAAAATACACCGTTCAGAATCGAGCATAATCGTGCCGATATCCTGCACCTTGGGCTTGTGTACCTTTTCAAAAGACATGCGACTCGAATACAAACCGTAGTCGAGATAAAAATCCTGCAGTTTACATTCACCCGCCTTGTCGCAAATCGGACAATCCAGCGGGTGGTTGATGAGGTGGAGTTCAAGCACCCCCTTCACCGTTTCCCGAATCTTCTCGGTATCGGTACGTACCACCATCCCTTCAGTTGCTACGGTATTGCACGATATTTGCGCCTTCGGCATTTTTTCGATGTCGACCATACACATCCGGCAAACTCCCGCGACCGATAGGTCCGGATGGTAGCAATAATGGGGAATAAAAACTCCGGCCTGCCTTGCGGCCTCAAAGACAGACGTGTCTTTCGCCACCGAAATCGCCTTGCCGTTTACCGTTATCGCGACGGACTTAGTCAACGCTCACCCCGCACGAATTCCTCTGGGAATTTGCTTAAGAATCCCAGCACAGGCATTGCCGCGGCATCAGACAATGCGCAAATTGTCGTTCCTATCATCTGTCCGGCAGTCTTACGAAGATTTGCAATATCATTGTCCACGTCGCTTGCACTGCCACTTCCCGATTCGAGCCTCTGCATTGTTTTATGCAGCCATCCGGTACCCTCGCGGCAAGGCGTGCACTGACCGCAGCTCTCATCCCAATAAAACTCCGTCAGTCGCTCGAGAATCTTCAAAAGCGGATACCCCTCGGGAATGACGATGATCCCGCCCGCCCCCAAGAAAGTCCCAAATTTTGTCATCGACTCAAAATCTAGCGTTGCCTGAGAAACCTCGTCAGCGGTCAACGGCGGCGTTGAGCTGCCGCCGGGAATTACCGCCTTGAGCCGCGCGCCGTTTTTCATGCCGCCGCCGTAGTGGTCAATGAGATCCTTTAATGGAAAGCCCAGCTCCTCTTCGTAGACACCAGGCCGATTCACCCAACCACTGAGGCAGAACAATCGTGTCCCACGACTCTGCTCGGTTCCGTATTTCGCAAAGGCCTCGGCACCGTGACGGACGATCCACGGAATGGTTGCCAGGGTCTCGACGTTATTGACGACTGTCGGACACCCCAGAAATCCGCTCACCGCGGGAAACGGAGGCTTGAGCCGCGGGTACCCTTTTTTCCCCTCGAGCGATGAAATCAGTCCCGTCTCCTCACCACAAATATAGGCGCCGGCCCCGCGGTGAAGAACCAACTCCAGGGAATGATTCGACCCCAGGACGTTTTTGCCCAAAATGCCCCTCGCGTAGGCCTCGTCGATCGCCTGCTGAACAACCCGGGCCGCCTTTGCGTACTCGCCACGAATGTAAATATAACTCTTGTGGCTACCGATCGCGTAGCTCGCAATGACGATCCCCTCGATCATCAGGTGCGGGTTTTTTTCGAGGATCACTCTGTCCTTAAATGTGCCCGGCTCGGACTCGTCCGCATTGCACAAAAGGAAAACAGGCTTCCCGCTGTTAATGGGAACGAAACCCCATTTATTTCCCATCGGAAAACCCGCGCCACCACGTCCCCTGAGGCCGCTCTTTTTAACCTGATCGATGAGCACTGCTGGACTCAGGGACAGCGCCTTTTTCGCGGCTTGGTAGCCGCCCACCGATTCGTATTGTGCCAGTCGATCAAGGCCAGAGACATTCTGGTTTTCAAGCAATATACGCCGTTCGGGCGCGAGGAGCTTCATGAGAGCTCCTTTTGCAATTCTTCGAGTACTACGCCCGAACGCAATGCCTCAACCGCACGCCTTGCTTTTTGCGGTGTCATATTTTCAAAATAATCATCGTTAATTTGCACTACCGGTGCTGTATCGCAAGAGCCCAGACACTGAACGTGCACTAGACTCATCATTCCGTCTGGAGCGACCTCGTCGTGTTTGACCCCCAATGCGCCAAGTTCCTTGAGCAACGTCTCGGAGCCCATCATGCTGCAGGTGATATTGTTGCATACCTGGAAGCAGTATCGCCCGCGGTCCTTTCGCCGAAACAGCGTATAAAAACTCGCCGCCTCAATTACCTCTCGTGGATGCATGTCCAATCGCCCGGCGACGTAGATGAGAACCTCATCCGTGAGAACTCCCCATTGGTCCTGAGCCAAATAGAGAGCGGGCAGAAGCGCAGATCGGGTCTGTTCGTACTTGGCGACATAACCCGTAAAACGAGTCTCTCGGTCCGGGGTAAATTGCAAATTATTTGCAGTCGGGGGTGTAAAAATAGCCTCACTCATCGATCGAGTTCCCCTGCGACGATGTTTAGACTTCCCAAGCCGGCAACCACGTCCGAAATGGTCTGACCGCGACACATTTCGGGAAATGCTTGATAGATGGCAAAACAGGGAGCCCGCACCCTAACTCGGTAGGGTCGCCCCTGACCGTCCGAGGACACAAAAAACCCAAGTTCTCCATTGGCCGCTTCGGTGTACGAATACACCTCTCCGATCGGCGTCTGAATCCCGTGCATGATCAATTTGAAATGGGCCATCAGACCTTCGATGCTGTTATAAACCGCATCTTTCGGTGGCAGCACTATTGACCAGTCCTTAATATTGACCTCTCCGTCAGGAATGTCCGCCAGGACCTGATGGATAATTTTCAAGCTCTCTCGCATCTCCCGCATTCTGACGCGGAATCGGGCATAAGTGTCTCCCTCGTTTTCGGTCACGACCTGCCAGTCAAATTTGTCGTAGTCGTAATAGGGGTGAGCGCGCCGAACGTCATAATCGACGCCGCAGGCCCGCAGACAGGGTCCAGTAAATCCGTACTCGATGGCGCGCTCAGCGGAAATCGCGGCGACCCCCTGAGTTCTGTCGATCCAAATTCGATTGTGGGTCAAAAGGCCATCCACATCATCGAGTGTCCGGGGAAGATTAGTCACGATTCGCTTACACCAGTCGAGCCAACCGTCGGGAAGGTCCTGCATCAGTCCGCCGACGCGTGTGTAACTGGTCGTCAGCCGGGCACCGCATGCCGCCTCGAAAAGATCGTAAATGTTTTCACGCTCCCTGAAAAAATACCAGAAACACGTTAGCGCTCCGATGTCCACGGCGTTCGTTCCGATACACACCAGATGGTCTACTATCCGGGAAAGTTCACAGAGGAGCACGCGAATGCGCTCGCACCGTTTCGTTATCTGGACTCCCAATAACTTTTCGACCGCCATCACGTAACCAACGTTATTCATCAGGGCCGAGCAGTAGTTTAGGCGGTCGGTAAACGGAATCACCTGAGTCCAGGTGTGGGTCTCCGCCATTTTTTCAAAGCAACGGTGAAGGTAGCCGATTTCCAGCCGCATCTCGTCCACGACCTCGCCGTTTAACTTTACAAAAATCCGCAGTGTCCCGTGCGTAGCCGGGTGAGAAGGCCCCAAATTCAGCATCATAAAAGGCGCTGTAGGTGGTTGTGAGGTGGTCGGCATTACATCTCCGCCGAGGAAATGGCGCTCTTGAGTCGCTGATACCGATCCGCGGGGTACTCTTTTCTTAAGGCATGCCCCTCGAAATCATTGTGACAGAGAATCCGTTTAAGCCCGGGGTGCCCCTCAAAGCGAATTCCAAAGAGATCCCAAGCCTCACGTTCAAACCAGTTCGCCGCCGCAAACAGACCGCACAATGAAGGAACCGAATCTCCCGTCAACCTCGCCCGCAGGCGAATCCGATATTTGTTTTTGAGCGAATAAAAAATGTAAATCACCGCGAGTCCCGAAACATTCGGAGCATACTCAGAATAGTCCATCCCGAATAAATCCACGAGCAGGTCGAAACCAAAATCCTGTTTGAGCACACGCGCCATTTCCGGGATCTTTGACGCAGAAACATCAAAGGCCAGATCTCCGCGGAATTCGCTCACGGCCTGAATATCTGATTGAAATCGAGTGCGAAACGCCAAAAATCTATCAGGGGCGATTTTGGCGGTTTTATCGGTGCTTGTGGCGATCTCGGTCACGGACCATTCCTCCACGGCTGATTTTTTCCTGAAGCTTGATGAGTGCAAAGAGAATTCCTTCCGGCGTGGGTGGGCAGCCCGGAACGTAGACATCGACAGGAACAATGGAATCAATTCCCTGCATCACGTGGTAGGCGCGGTAAAATCCGCCCGACGAGGCACAAACTCCTACCGCCACGACCCACTTAGGCTCTAGCATCTGATCGTAAATGCGCTTGAGCACCGGTCCCATTTTTTCAACGACCGTTCCCAACACCAACAGGCAGTCCGATTGGCGCGGACTGAAACGGACGACCTCGGCACCAAACCGCGAAATGTCGTAATGTGAGGAAACAACGGACATGTACTCAATGGCGCAACAGGCCGTTCCGAACGGCAATGGCCAGAGTGAGTTTTTCTGACCCCAACGGACGAATTCCTCTAGGCGTGTTGTGAAGGCGGACTGATCTGTGTCTTCAGAAACAAGTTGCGGAATCAAGTTTGTTTTCATCGGACACAGTGCAAAGAACGGGTGCAAAAAAAAGAGACGACTACTAACGCCTGAGAATATTGTTAGCGACTCTCACCTGCAAGTACAAAAGCGGGTTCACCGGCTGCCGGTTATTGCGGATCTCGAAATGCAAATGCGGCCCTTCGGCGTGACCGGTCTGTCCCACTCGCCCGACGGATTGGCCCTTGGAAATGAACTGACCCTTTCGAACCTCCATTCGAGAGAGGTGCGCATACACTGTCGAATAGGAATCCGGGTGCCGAATGATGACCATGTTGCCATACCCGCCGATGCGGTTGTGAGCATAGATCACATGCCCACTGCGGGCCGCCCGAACTCCGGCCCCTTCAGCTGCCACGATGTCCACGCCATCATGCATCGAGCCACGACGCATTCCAAATCCAGAGCTCACGTAGCCCGCCACGGGCCAAACAAAGCCGGGAAAGGAATTTGGCACGTCAGCCACGTCGAAATCGGCTCGGCGAACCATATCGTCCGCGAGCGCACGGTCCCATTCGGGACTGGACTCAAACGGAACGTAAAGCTTCTCTCCAGGTTGCAAACCGTCCTGAAGTATTCCGGTGTTAGCGCCCCGCAGCTCAATTTCGGAAATCGAGTAACGAGCTGCGATCCTGGCAAGCGTTTCGCCTGGAGTGACGGGGTGAAAGCGCGTTTGAATCTGGGCGCAAGACAACACAATAAAATTTAGCAATATCAATATCATAGGCATCACTCTCTCTGAATGGCTCATGAACCTATTGAATTTGACCAACAGCGTCAACCCACCTGGGCGTTTTTGGCCCTTTATAATGACGCGTTCAGCAGTAATGAAAGTCCGAATGCAGTAGAGACTGTGACAATTATACCAATTAAATCAGCAAATTCCATACCCCGAAAGTGGTGCCTCATCTTTCCCATTAACGCTGCCGAACAGGAAGTGAGTGAGGTAGCATTTGCGGATTCTTGGACTGTTTTTAGTGGTCTGGACGCTGGAGGCCTTCAGCACTGGAAAAGTCCCCCCGCCACCAGCGCCTGGTTCAGCAACGACTTCAGCCCAAGCGACAGACCCCACCCTTTCTTACATGAAGGGTCGACAGTTTCTTCTCTCGGGCAAATACGAAGAGGCGGCTCCGTTTCTGGAAAAAGCTCTCGCGGCCGATCCCAAAAGCGCCTTAATATTAAACCAACTCGCCGAGGTATTCCTACGCATTGGCAATTTTGAAAAGGCTGAGATGTACGCCAAAAGCGCACTCGATGGAGACCCAAATAATACCGAGGTAATGGCAAATTACGGCGGCATCTTGAACACCCTCAAACGCTACGAAGAAGCCAAGACACTCTTTAGAAAAATTATTGTGCTTGACCCTTCCAACACCAAGGCACCGTTACTCCTGGGCATTATTGAGGCCGAAAGCGGCGACATCGATGGGGGTATCGCCACCCTCACCAAGACTCTAGACTCCAACCACGATAATGTGATGGCCTTCTTCTACAGGGCAAAACTTTTCGTCGAGGCAAATCGACTCAAAGATGCTGCCAGCGACCTCGAAAAATGCATGACGCTACGGCCATCCTTCTTGGAGGCGGGCACTACTCTTGGCGTTCTTTACGAAAGAGCCGGGGACAACGATTCGGCAATTGCGACCTACGAAAAGATTCAGGGAGTTGGCGCCTTCAAAAAACGCCTCGCCCAACTTTATCTCGAACGCAGTCAATTCGAAAAGGCATTAACCGAACTGAATGACTATGAATTGTTTGAACCCGATGACTACACGGCCAGGGTTAAGGGTGGTCTGCTTCTCGTTGAACTAAAGCGTTACGGAGATGCCAAAGATCGGTTTTCAAAAATCATCTCCGAGCAGCCGCAGGCGGACAACGTCCGGTTTTACCTTGCCGCAGTCCTGGAAGAGCTTAAGGATTACCCCAAGGCACTCATTGAATTCAAAAAAATCAGTCGCCACAGCTCATTCTTCAAGGAGGCGATGCTCCACGTCGGCTTCGTGCTCAAAGAAACTCAAAAAATGAAAGAGGGGCTCGAATTCAGCAAAAAGACTCTCAAAGAAAACCCGGACACCATCGAATTTTACGACATGCAAGCATCGTTCTACGAGGCGCTGAAGGACAATAAGAATGCGATGGGTAGTATCGAAGCCGGCCTGAAGCGATTTCCGAAGGATGAAAAACTGCTCTATTTCGAGGCGGCGCTTTACGACAAAATGAATCAACGGGAAGTCGCCCTGAGCCGCATGAAAAAGTTACTCGAGCTAAACCCGCAAAATCCCCACGCGCTTAATTTCATTGGGTACACCTATGCCGAAATGAATCAGAGTCTCGAAGAGGCCAAGTTGCTTGTCGAAAGGGCCGTCGCCATTCGACCCAACGACGGATTTATTCTCGATTCCCTCGGGTGGATTTGCTTTAAGTTGGGCCAGCTGGACCAAGCGGCAGCCAACTTGGAAAAGGCACTGGCACTGCAACCAAACGAACCTGTCATTTTGGACCACCTCGGCGACCTCGCGCTCGTCAAGAAGGACTACACAAAAGCAGCAATTTATTTTAAACAGGCAGTCACTGAATACAATGCCAAGAAGGACACTTCATCCAAGAAGGTCGAGTCCAAACTGGCCATGATTGAAAAAGAAAAGCGTACACCGTCGACCAGCAAACAAGAAAATTGAGCCAATTTCTAGCGAGAAATCCCCATAACTTTAATGCTCCTCAATGCTCGCCGATGAATCCCCCGAGCAGCGAAATACCGATTCCCACCAGAAAGCAGAGGAGCCGCCCCCATCGTCCTTGGCTCGTTCGGTGCATCTCGGGTAAAAGATCACAGGCCCCGATGTAAAGAAACGTTCCGGCCGAGGCCCCCAAAAGCGCTCCAGCTGTGGCCGCCAGCGCCGAATGGCTCAAAAAAACATAGGAGAGATAAAGCCCTACCGGTCCCGAAACCGACACTCCCGCCACAAACAAAAGGGTTTTTGCGTTTGATTTTCCAGCAAGCCTCAAGATCGACGATAGCACGACTCCTGACGGCAATTTGTGTGACAGGATGGCAATCAAAACCATGGGACCAATGTGCGGGACTACCAAACTCGATGCCAGCGCAGCCCCCTCGATAAGGCCGTGAATGGTCAACCCCACGAAGGCCGCCAAGCCCACGGTGTGATAATCGCAATGTTTTTCATCGCAGGCATGAACCATCGCAAATTTCTCTACAATGAGAAGCAGCAAGAATCCAGCCAGTAGCCAAAAACCAAACCCATCGGGTAAAAGCTCCGCCGCCTCGGGAATCATGTGGACGAGGCTCATCCCCAAAAGGAGCCCGGCCCCGAGAGCCACGCCCAGTTGCAATCGATCTTCATTGACAGCGCGCACCTGCGTCGGAATGAGCCCCCCGACAAACGTCCCTAAAAAAATTGCAAGACTGTAGAAGGCCAAGCGATCCATTTACGATCCCTGCCAAATCTTTTCCAGAAGTCGGATCCGTTTCGACAGTGTCTCCACCGAAAAGACAGCTCTTGCGGCGGATTCCTCGGAACGTGGCGGAAGCCTGAAAAGATGACGTTCCGAAACCGCTATTCTTAGGGGCGCCCGAACATTTTCTAGCTCTAATTGACGATAAGCCGTAGCCAGAAAGACCGGTCCGGTCCGCATCAAGCTCACCGATTTTTTGTCCAGCGCCGCGGTGTCCACTCGCCACTCCAGACACCAGAGTGGCACGATAGTGAGTGGCCAAAGAACAGCCTCTCTCAGGAAGGCTCGGAAAGACACTCGCCCGGTTCCGGTGATCGATCCGGTAAGCCAATCCAATAAGCGCAGAAATTGGGAAAGCCACGTGCCGAACTCCACTCGGTACTCGGCAATATCGACCACCTCGCGGGCAATCAAACTCATTAACTCCCCTCTCGGAAGGCTGAGAATCGCGGGAGTTAAAACAACGGCATTCGAGTTGAAACCAAAACACCCTATATTGAGGGATTCCGATTTTATGAGGAGAATTTCGGGGACCGCGATTCCGGCCCGACGGGCGATTTCGGCGAGGCCGGGGCGCAGAAAATCCGGCAGCTCGACCAGAGGTTCGCTTGCCAGCAACCGCTGGCGAATCGCGCTCATCCCCATAGTCCGAATCCAAACCAGAATCATCAACACTGCCGGTATAGAAATCAGGAATCCAATCCATCCCCAAATCACCACGAGCGGCACGGCCAACAGTGCAAGAAGGTAAACAATAAAGAACGAAAGTCGGAATGTGCGTTGAATCCATTTCATCGAATTGACTCAGCTATATTGCCCATTCTAATCTGCTTTTCAACGATGATACTTGAATTTCCAATTGGTAGCACGCTCAAGGTTTCCGTGCCCCCGATTGGGGCCGATCGTTCGAAGCAATTCACGGAGGCGACGCGCTCGATTCATTGTTCGTCATGGCTTCCCACCCTCGCCACAATTTTTCGCGATGCCGAGTTTCAGTGGCTCGATAAGCTTCAGGTAGATTGGCACCGTCTGCTGCATGCGGAACAGAAATACGATTTTCACGCACCATTGCCACTAGATGCTGCGTGCACGGTGGAATCCAAAATCGTGGCCATTCGCACCCGAAAATCGTCGGCGGGCTCGATGACCTTTATCGAGCTCGAGACGAAAATATTCACGACTCAATTATGCGTTACGGCCCTTAGCAACTTCGTTGTCCGGGAGCCCGCATGACGCTTGAGGCAGGATTCATTCTCACCCCGACCACGAAGGGCGAAATCTCGCGCGAGCAACTGAAAGCGTACGCCGCTGCATCTGGAGATCATAACCCAATCCATCTCGATGATCAGTTTGCCCGCGACGCTGGATTTCCCAGCGTGATTGCTCACGGAATGCTATCAATGGCATTCTTGGGCGATTTTACAGTCCAACATTTCCCGTCCGCCAGACTTTTAAGCATCAAAACCCGATTTAAACGCATCACCGTTCCGGGCGACACGATCTCCTGCACCGGAAAAATTAAACACGTCGGTACGGATGGCACCGTAACCCTCAGCCTGGCTACCTTGAATCAGCGCGGTGAAGAGACCACGACCGGCGAGGCGACGGTGTTGTTGAATGTTTAAATGGGGGCCGACCTTCCTACGAGTCAACGGGGTGATGGAATTTTCTCGATCCATTTGATTGACGTTAAATTTACATTTCGAATCGAAGGCCGAGGCGAACGACCTGCTCGCTAAGTCCGTACTCTATCGAGAGATAGCTGTTTTTAACGCCAAAATTATTATTCAGCCTCTTTGAAGACGAACGGTCCAAATTATCCAGCCGCAACTGTGCGCCTACCGTATGCCTAACATCTTGGCTTTTCACCAATCCTGGAACTGAGTTTGAAATCCTGGATGGTCGCAGGTAAAGCACATTGGTCGTCGAAGAAACGAATGGAACTACAAGTTGATTCGAGAAGTAATCCAAGTGGTAACTCACCCGAGCATTCAGCGGAACGGTGTAGTCCATTTCATTTCGGTCGGCTTGCTTAAATGCCACGAAATAGCCTGTTTCAACTCCAAGCCCTAATTTGCCAAAAAGCGTAATCGGTAACCACTCAAGTGAAAGTGAAAAGGAATTACCAATACTTTGTTGAATTGGCGTGTAGCTCAAACCAAGCCCAGTTGAAGGCGCCGAGCGACTTCCCGGTTGGTTAACCGGTCCGGAAGTTGTGTGAAGAGCATCCTCGCCATAGGCCGAAAAAACCAGTCCGACCAGCGCGATCAAAAAACACACATACCTTATTGATGTAAACATAGTGGTCCACCGCTCTCCAGCCGTTTAAGTTATACAATTTCGATGCCAGAACGAATGTGCGGAAAGCCTGTTCTCGAACGTAAATCGGTGCGTTCATTTGGCATACAGCATTGCCAATTCTCGGCAGAGAGAATTCAGTTCGTTGTTGCGTTAGAGATCTAGAGCGCGCTTGCGCAGTCCGACAGTTTAACGACAGTTGAAAATGGATCTCAGGTAGGTCATAATTAAGTCATGAAGAGGTCACCAGATTCGCTCGTTAATATTGCAACTCTCAAAAGCCAACTGGCCAAGTATCTTCGAATGGTCCGTGCGGGACGGCAGGTAATCGTCACCGATCACAGGCAACCGGTTGCGCGAATCGTGCCTTATGAATCATCGCCGCCGCTTGAGACGATCAAGCCCAAGCGGAGTTTTGAGGAGGTTGCTAAACTCAGGGGAATGGGTTCAGGGGACGGTCAAATGGTCGATTCACTCGCCCTGCTAAT
>CAZRVZ010000056.1:0-5144 GCA_964603655.1 uncultured Pseudobdellovibrionaceae bacterium
CGGCATTCGTTGACCAAAGTTGCCAAGTTCTTGCAGGAGACACTGACCCAAAAGCTGGTCGCGTACCTAATAGGAATTTCGGACGGTCGGGATGTTGGAAGATATGTGAGGGGAGAGCGGGAGCCTCACTTTAAGACCAAGGTCAAATTGCGCGACCTTTTTGTTCTTATTACCCTGATGAATCGGAGCGAGGATGTTGAGACTATTCAGGCCTGGTTGATGGGGAGAAACCCTGAACTCGGAGACCTTTCTCCGGCCTCACTCTTGAACAAAGATTTTGACAAGAACTATGCTCGAGTCAAAAGTGCCGCGGATAAGTTTCTCGAAATGGGCACATGAAAACGGCTGACCATCCAAAGTTTGTATATCGAGTCGGTAGGACGACACCGTGGGAAATAAATGCGCCCAGGGGTGTGAACCGATTCGATATTCATGATCCCGAAGAACCCACCACTACCATTTATACTGGAGAAACTGCGGAGGCCGCGCTTGCTGAGGTAATGGCTCCGTTTCGCCCCGACATTGAAACGATCGCTGCGGTCAAATCAATGGATTCGGAAGACGGCAAGGATCCTGCGTCTGGGATTGTTCCAAAGAATTGGCTTAAGAATAGGTGTCTCGGCAGGGCGAAGATTCGCCCATCGGCGACTATCGTTGATATCACCGATCCTGTGACGATCGATCATCTGCGCAGGGACCCCGGCATTTCAAAAATGGCCGTTCAGTGTGGCTTTCCTGATATCGATGAGTCATCCCTCAAAGCGTGTGGGCCAAAGGGGCGTCGCTTCACCCAAACCGTTGCAGCTCATCTCTACTCGATTCATTTTTCTGCTATCCGATACGGATCTCGGCTCGGGGAAACCTACCACTGCATCGCCGGCTTCGTGGCCCTCAGTTCGAAGGACGTTACAGAGTCTGAGTTTATTATTGCAGTTGAGAAAACTGTTTCGATAGCGGTTTCGGATCCAGCGCTTGTAAAGGTGGCTGGAATCTTTCAGTTGAAGTTGCCAGCGGTTTGAAATGGAAGAAGAAATCAAAACGGTGCCGGGTTATCAATGGATAGTCCACCACCCCGATCTTTTGGGTGGCCAGCCAGCCGTTAAGGGGATGCGGATTTCCGTTGGTCAGGTACTCGAGTGTTTATCGCTAGGAATGACGGTGGAGGACCTAGTGGAGGACTATATTGGTTTTCCGATGGGAGCGATTCCGGAGATCCTTCGATTTGCATCGGAGCAGCTTAGTCGGCCGGTGAAGGCATGATGGGGCCGATTGAAGTGAAAATTTCGGCCCAAGCCGGTGAGTCCGGAGTAGAATAACAAAGTGTTTATACTCATCTTTACAGGCCTGGTTTGGGCGGGTGACCACGGGGTGCAGCGCCATGTAAACCTCGAGTACCGATCACTTTTTGATGCTCAAGTTTCTACGGTCGATCGCCCGTCCCTTGCCCAGCTGCGAAATAGGACGGACACCGAGGTATTGAGCAACTCGAAGGCCTGGGTCTGTGATTCCCACAATATCCTGCATAACCTTCACCGGGAACGAATCGAGGCCCTAAAAAAAGACACAAACAAGACCTACATCGACCACTGCAAAGTGGATGCGAAAAATCGTCTAGAAGATGGAATGAGGAAAACTAGATTCGACCTGATCGACGACGCAGCATATTTGTGCCCATTTTCTCAGCCATCGATCGAAGCCCATTCCAAAATGATGTTTCGATTTATGGATAAGGGGCAGTGGGCATTAGCATCAATTCACGCCAGCAGCCTGCGCGAGCAATCGAAAGAATTGACGCCTGCCCAAGCCCGAGCCGTTTCCTACGTTTACCAGATGACCGGACAAGAAGACGGACAAATGAGTTCAGTGCCCAGTGGTGCGTTGGCGGAGGGTTTCTGGAAGGCGGTTATATCGCCAGATCCCGAGGTGAGAAAGGAGGCAGCACGCGCGTTGCGGCATCTTTCTGCGAACGAACTCAAGCGGCATTTTGGAGGCCAGGATCGCACCGAGTCGGCGCCCTGTGTCCTACCAAAAATTTCGGCCATGGATTTCCAATCGGAATCTGATCAAAACGAGCTGGTGAATTTCCTCATTGAATTCGATGTAATTCAAGAGCCGGTTCGAAGGCTCTTAGAGGAGGCTCTCTTAAAGCCTCTGAGCTCTACGATTCAAGAAAAATATTTGTCACATCTACGGAGGTTTGGCTTACCCGATGAAAGAGTTTGGAAACTACTCGTTAGTTTAAACGGAGCCGGCCCCCTAAAGGAGTTGGCAGAGAATCTGCTTATTCGACTGGATCCTACTTCACCGAAAGTGGCGCAACTCATTATTGATGAAGGGCGCACCTCTTACATAATGAGCGAACGATTAGCGCATCATTTTGCCCCCGCCTTGCAGGCGCATTCGCAGGCGTTGGTCAAATCGTTTCTCGAAGCAGAAAATTGGCACCCAGCTTTCGCGGTTATCTACGCGGGCGGCCCGAGCGCAATTGAGGATATAACGCCCATTGTGACCGCTTTCGACAAAATGGATAAAGATCATAGAGCAAACGTTATCCCCCTCCTGAGTAAATGGATTGGAAGTTCGGATCGGGTCTTAAATAAATTTATCTCGATCTTGAATGACGACTCCCAAGACATTCAAACGCAAGTGAGGGTGGGTCAGAGTTTTGGTTCTCTTGGGCCTGAAAAAATTAAAAAGGCTCTGCCTGGACTTATTAAACTCATCGAGCGACGTGGCCCGCAGAAATCAAGCGATCTCTCAATGGTATTCATGACTATTGGGAAGTTAGAGATTGAAGGTCAGGCAGCGGGGCCGGTTATCGAAAAAGTGTTGGACTTGCTCTCAAAGACTGATCGGAAGTTCGCCTATATGGCTCTCGACAGAATCAAACACAAAAATTCGGCACTCATTAAAACCATCATTGAAAACTTTAAGTCCAAGCCGAGTTCGGTGGGATTGGAACTGAATTATGCTGGCGCAATGGACCCCAAAGGCCTTCAGGACGCCTTATTTGGACTTCTATCAAGGGAAGTTCGTCCGGATCTCCCTTCGCTTTCACCAATTTTGCGGACCCATCCGTCGATGGCGGGTGTCTTTGCAGAGTGGCTCGATTCTAAGGAACTTCAACTTAAAGACCACCTTTTCATTATGAGTGCCTTAGTTGAAGCCGCACCTGAAACGGCGATTCCTATCCTTCAGAAATGGCTCAACCGTGATGACCTTTACATGGCTGCTGCCGTTGGTCACTTAGGCGAACTCAAAAGTGACGTCGCGAGGGATAAAATTCTGAGTCTCGTGAATGGGCAATTTAAAACTGAAGCCATCCCGGCTTTGGCAAAAATCGGGGATCCGAGAGATCTACCCATCCTAGAGAGAGTGCTAGACGAAGACAAATATGGATATTACACCGATTTGATCCTAAAGGCGTTTGGCTCTTCGAAGTTTCCAGTTGAAAAAACGGTTCCCAGGCTCATTTCGGCACTTCGAACAGATCGCTGGGGGACGGCGATGGGATCCTTGAAGAAATTGGGCCCGACTGCAAAAGCCGCGGCCCCTGAATTAAGAGAGTTGATTCAGAATTCGACTGGGTCGATGCAGGGCAGGTACCAAGAGGCTCTGAACACGCTCGCCATTATCGATCCCTCCAGCGAAGCAACTCGTGCTTTGTTTCTTCGCGCTCAAACCAACGATAATCTCGAAATGCGAATCGCCGCTCGCAATGCGTTGGATGAGTTCGACCGACCCGTGGGAGTCGCGCCGAAAAAGACAATGCAAGACCCTCATTAAGCTCCGGTTCAATGTAACCGGGCCATCATCGTCTTTTCAGGTTTGTGGCGGGTGTCGTGTCCCAGCGGACTATCGGTGCAAAGTGCACTTTGTGCAAAGCTGAAGCGCTGTACGAAAGTGCGTACACGCCTTTTTTTGCTCTAACCTGCTCAATTTCAACGATTCCGTCCGTGAGAAGCCGCCTCCCTGTACGGAAAGCCGTACGAAAAAAAAGGGGATTCTGCTGCCGAATCTCTCCGCATCGCGCTTGCCTCTCATCATTTCAACACTTTAGTCCGTCGCGACTCCCTCTTGGCACGCCTTGCAATACTAAAGGTGAGGGACCAATTTTTATGAACGCCGAATTTTTACGATCGCCCAAGTCTCGCGCCATCCGAAGAACCCGCCTTACGATCGACCGGGACGTACCGCTTCTCTATTTCCTCTGGCGCTGGAAACTCTCAACGACCTCCGCCATCGTGGCCAGTTTCTTTCCCAACTTGTCGGTTGGGACTGCCTACAGACGTCTCTGGCGGCTCGAACAGGGAGGCTTCATCCGTTGTCGCAGTGACGAGTCAGGGAAGTTGTTTCTATGGACGCTCGACAAACGGGGTTTTGCCGTTGAGAAGGCGACAATGCCGCCGATGCGTGAAGAAGGCTACCTGTCGGAGAACATGGTGCACGATGCGATCGTATCAGCCATTCATCTGGGCGATGGGCTTGTTACTAACAATAACGCCATCGAACATTTTACGGAGCAGGAGCTGCGCCGAGTTGATCCCGAGCATTATCCGGAGTGGATTTCCAAATATGCCACCCACCGCCCGGATGGCTACTGGCGAGTCACTGAGGGTGACAGCCAGCGGATAATTGCGCTTGAGGTTGAACTAAGTTTAAAGAAGGACTTTGAATATGAGAGCGTCGGCCGCCATTACGATCGAATTGATAAAGCTGATGATGTCATCTGGATTATTGACCGGCCTTCATGTGCTAGGAAGATCCACCGAATGACCAGCGTGGCTTCACGAAAGCCGAACAAACACTCATTCATCGAGCTCAGTCACATCTATTCTCAGGGGTGGCAGGCGACTGTTTCATTTGGCAAACAGACCGGAAAATCCTTGGCGAGTATGGTTAGCAACACCCTTACAACAAACTATCAACATGTTGTGACCCTGTTGATGTTGGATGCTCGCAAAAGCCCGCAAAGATCAACGCGTTGCCGATTTGTGACGCCACCCAGTTTTTCCGACTATATCCGGATCTCCCAAAGCCGAAATTTGCATTTAACTGACGGTACGGCACCTTGCTTAGGGTAAGCGGATTTGGTCTGAAATTTGTACATGGTTTTTCCTGCTGGGATTTTTAGTGGATGAGTA
>CAZRVZ010000057.1:0-19730 GCA_964603655.1 uncultured Pseudobdellovibrionaceae bacterium
CGATTGAGACTTGTTGTAGGCGTTTCTAATTCCACCTTAAATAATTGTCAGGATACCTTCAGTACTCTTCCAGTTCATCCCCACCGTAAAGTTGAGTAAGCGACAACCTTCCGAGTAACGGGAGGATTGCGAAACTAAAACTTTAAAGGAGATCCCATGAAAATGAATCCGAAACTAAAAATGAAACGGAGTTTAACGGCCCTGGCGGCCCCATCATTACTGTTGGCCCAATTGGTGACTGCCGAGGTGGGCAGAACCGAACGCGTGTTGGTAGCATTGGAGAGTGGCGGCGCGGTCATCTTGGATGCCCGTCACGGCAGCATCGTTGGGAACTACGCGACCGGCCCCAATACATTCGGCGCGCTGTACTCCCCAAACGGCAAACGAGCATTCGTAACCGATAAGGATCAAGGGCTGCTGATTGAAATTGACCCGAAGAGTAACCAAATGATCGATAGGGTTTTCGTGGGCAATCATCCGCAGCAACCCGCGATGACATCATCGGGGAGAATTTACATTCCCCTGAGCGGTGATGCATCGATTGCCGTTGTGAACGGCTCATCAAAGATTGAGCTGGTAAAGACAATCGCAATCGGTACGGGGACGAAGCCGCATATCGTTTCACTCTCTCCGGACGAGAAAACACTTTGGGCCACGGTTCAGGGGATCGATCCCAAGGTGGTTTCAATAAACGTTGAGAATGCGATCGACGTGGTTTCGGCTGAGTTCAGGTACAACCTGTTCCCCAGAGTTGTTTCCGCTGGAAATGGAAGTGCCTATTTCACGGCGCACCATTCTACCGGAATCCATAAGGCTCTTCTCGAACAAAAAACGGTATCGACCGTTCTTCTCGATCGTAATGGGTCTTTTAGCGAGGCGGCCAAACAGATCGAGGGAATATCGGTCGTTCCTTCAAGATTGGCCTACACTCACGAAGGCAGAAAGGCACTGGTCGCCATCAGCAGCAGTCAGCCGACGTGTGATATTTCGCCGCTTGCTGATAAGCCCTATTGGGTTTCCCTCGATTCCATGGGCCAGGTCGCCTTTGTGTCCATTCCGGGAAAGGCATTGGTCGAGGCCTACGATGTTCTGGCCTGCAATAAGACACCTCTCTGGTCTGTCAATGTCGGGGGTAAGGCCAAACGCCTGGCGCTTAGCGAAGTGAAATAGACTGTGTGTTGAGAGGTGCCAGGATACTTTTTACCAATCGTTCACGGATGGTAAAAAGTTAGGTAAAAAGTACCTCGGTAAAAAGTACCTGGCACCCTTTCGGTACCCCTTTCGGTACCTGTTTCGGTACCTGGTACCCTTTCGGTACCTGGTACCCTTTCGGTACCTGGCACCCTTAAGATGGTTTATGATGCCTGCCATGCGCCAAGTTCCCCCTATACTGGTCGTCGAGGATGACCCCAAGATTGCCAAAACTATTTCCGCGGGGCTCGAGGCGGTCGGCTATCAAGTTCGGGTGGCCGCAACAGGAGAGGATGCATTTTTTATCCTAAACTCCGAGGTCTTCGCGCTGGTTTGTCTGGACATCATGCTTCCCGGTCGCAGTGGGATTGAGATTCTTCGCGCGATTCGCAAAGGGGTGGCGGGTGCGGGGTTGGGGGTTCCGGTCCTCTTGCTGACGGCCAAAGACGCATTAGAGGATCGAGTCGAGGGCCTCGACGCCGGGGCTGATGATTACCTGGTAAAGCCATTCGCCTTTGCGGAGCTTTTGGCTAGAATTCGATCGCTTCTCAGGCGCACCTCAAACGCCGAGGTCACCCGGTTCCAAATATCCGATTTGGAATTAAATGTGCTTACACGACAGGTAACGCGGTCGGGAAAACCTATCGAACTCACCCTAAAAGAGTTTGATCTTTTGGATTACCTGTTTCGCCATCAGGGCAATATTGTTTCCCGCGAGATGCTTGCCAAGGATGTTTGGAAGGAGGCGTCGCGCGCGACACCACTCGACAACGTGATTGACGTGCATATGGCGCGCTTGCGCCGCAAGGTAGACACCGCCCGTGCCGTAAAACTCATTCACACCGTACGTGGAGTCGGATTCATGCTCAAAACTTAAACAGGACGCTTGATGCATTCTCGTCACATTCGCCTTCGCCTTTCGCTTTGGTATTCAGGCATTTTTGCGCTCATCCTCCTGGGGGTGGGCAGCGGCACGTCGATATTCTTTGTTCGCGGGTTGCGAGCCGAGTTCGATCGTACGTTGAACGAAAACTTCGGACGCGCTAGACGCCATTTGGAGCTACAAAAGGACGGTTCCTTGCAAATGCACCGTTCGGAAACGGCCTCGTCCCGGGATTTCGCCGATGTAATGCCAGTTGAGGCCTGGAGTCTCGCCGGTAGTTCCAACGGAACGCTTCTCTACCGCAGTCCGGCATGGATTCAATTCGGACTTGAGCTCCCGGCGCCAAAAGGCGAAATGCGGAGCGTGACCGAAGCCAAGTTCGTCGACATCCGATACCGTATCATCACCGACCGAGTGTTAGTCGCCGGTTCACAGTTTATTTTGCGGGTGGCCGACAATGAAGAGCGGGTCTGGTTCGCGCTCGGGCAGCTTTTAAAAATCCTGTTTTTAATCTGTCCGGTTGCACTTGGTTTGTCGGGCCTCGCCGGTTATTGGATGGCGGGAAAAGCGCTGCGCCCCGTTGAAAGTTCGTTCGAGCAGATGAGGCGATTCACCGCCGATGCGTCCCATGAGCTCCGCACCCCGTTGCAGGCCATGCGTTCTATCGGGGAGGTAGCGCTTCAACCCCATCAGTCACAAAAGCAGTCTCAAAAACATTCGGTGAACCAGCTTAGAGACGTGATCTCCAGCATGCTGGAGGAGACGGACCGAATGTCCGATCTTACCCAAAGTCTTCTCACCCTATCGAGAGCCGATGGCGGAAAAGTTGCTCTCCAGCCAATGCGAACTGATCTGCCCAAATTAGTGGAGGATGTCTGTTCGTTTATTTCGGTCTTAGCGCAGGAACGGAAACAAAAAATTACCGTTCACGTGGAGTCGAAAACTTGGGTCAATTTGGACCCGGTAATTTTCAGACAGGCGGTGGTCAACATCATTGATAATGCCATTAAGTATTCTCCCGAAGGAGCTGAGATTCAGGTGCGCGTCGCCCTCGACGGTCGTGCCGGATCCATAGTCGAGGTCAAGGATTACGGCACGGGCATCGCGATTGAGCATCAATCCAGAGTCTTTGACCGGTTCTATCGAGTCGACCTATCCCGCTCGCGCCATCTCGGGGGCTCCGGTTTGGGCTTGTCGATTGCGAAATGGGCGGTAGAGGCACACGGCGGCACTATTCAATTGGAGAGTCAAGGGCTCGGACACGGAAGCCAATTTCGAATCCGTATTCCTCGCTAGAGTCGGGCCAGGATAGGGACGTCCTTTAGCAATTTGATACCATAGCAAGATGATCCCAACCGTCCATCATGCAGTCAGCATCTTAATGGGATTCGTCGTTCTTCTCGCGGTTCTGGAGGTGCGCTTCCCGTTGCGTGAACTCAGAAGGTCGCGGCGCCAGCGATGGCCCGTCAACGCACTTCTTTCTACCATTACCTACCTCTCATTTTGGATAGCCGTTTCACCGGCAACGAGTCTAGCAGTCAGGGTGACGCAAAAACGGGGTTGGGGTCTCTTTCAGTGGTTAGATTGGAATGCCACCGCAGAGTCGATCTTCGCGTTTCTCATTTTGGATCTCACCTTTTACTATTGGCACCGATTAAACCACGCGGTGCCGGTCTTATGGCGCTTTCACAACACTCACCATTTCGATCCCGATATGGATGTCACGACGGCCTTTCGTTTTCACGCGGTGGAAATTTTCTACTCCAGTGCCTTCCGTTTCATACAAGGGATTGTTTTAGGTCTCGACCCGCTCACCGCAGCTCTGTACGATCTGTTCTTTCAGGCTCAGGTCTATTTTCATCACAGTAATGTCAGACTTCCTTACCGGCTAGAAAAAGTGGTTCACACCCTTTTCGTCACGCCTCGCTTCCACTCGAACCACCACGCGCCAATCCAAACACTAACCAATTCCAACTTTTCGGTTGTACTTAGTTTTTGGGACCGACTCCACTCCACTCAGTCCGCGATCGTATCGAAGCCCGGTTCCGTCGGAATTCCCGGCTACGATGCGCCGTCGGATAATCACATATCATCGGTGCTCACCGCGCCGTTTCGCCGGCAAAAGAGTTACTGGGGATAAAGCGGCAAATTCCGGCCGCGAGGCATTAGCTCCCCTGCGGTCTGGATCCTGTTCTAGGAAAGTGGTTGTGTCTCCTCTCCAGGAAGGTAGCCGCACCTCATTTCACCGATGGCCCTGTAAATCCAAGTAAGCCAGAGCGGGCGACAGGTTTGGTATCGGATTTGCCACGTGTTCAACGACATGATTGAACACACAGAAATCAAAAACACTCTTGGAAAACACCGTTCGCAAGTCTCCTCGGTCGAGATCGCAAAGATGACTGACCCTGACCAGAGTTGTGGGGTCCAGCTCGTCATAGAGAACTGTTGAATCTTCCGTCGTCATGTAGTCGCAATAGGCGACTTTGCAGCGCGAGGGAAGCAAAGCCGGAAGATGGAGCGCGCCGATTTCAAGGCCTTGGCCGCTGAGCACCCGGTAGGCCGGGTGCCTGTGTCCCAATTTATTCTGTTGGGCGCGCACCGCTTTTTGCGTGATCGTGTAGGATGCCATCGAATAAGTCCCATCTCCTTGGCAGTGACTGTGGATTAACTGCTACCAACCTTGGTCTTTAATGGCAAACGCTTGGCCATGCGCTCGTAGTAGCGGGCCTTGGTTCTTCCCCGACCCCTGAGAGCGCTATTTTCGCGCAAATCGCGCTCAGCCTGCCTTTTGGAAATACAGCGCCCCAATTCCTGCCAGTACTGGTGGGTAGTAATACGACGACTTTGCGCCAGAAGATCGCTTAGGATTTCTTTGCGCTGCTCTCTACCTACAAATCCTTCTGATGATTTTTTAGGGATGAGGTTTTCACGCCCTAAAAACCCCCACCGGCGATATCTTTCAACCGACAGGCGGGCATCATCCAGCATTTCCGCGCCACCGAGATGTCTTAAACCCAGAAAAAATTGCTCGTCGTTTGCTCGAACAATGCCATCCACAATCAGTCGTTTCCAGATTTTAAAGACCTTTACCTGCTTAGCTTCAGCCTCAACAATTTCTTGCGAAAAATCGAGAAGGAGCCCCACCGCCGCAGGCCACGGCTGCGATGCCACAGCCGTTCTCAGTTCGAGCGGATTCAAGCTGGACCAGTGTCTCCCTATGTACTGCACCCATATTTCGGCCAAGCGAGGGTCCAGGCGACTCCATTGGGAAAACTTAACCAGATCGGAAACTTTCGGTCGATCCGGTTGCTCGTGAATGAGACTTAAGTAGGCGGTCTCCAGATTTTCCAAATTAGGCAGTTGTTTCAATCCATCTAACACCAGTTACTCCTTATCCCTAAAAAACTTTTCGATGTCCTCCAAAAACCGCAATGCCCGAGGGGCACCCGGAATGCGTTTCTTGTCCAACGTCCCGATGTGGGCTCTGGCAAAATCGGTACGAGCCCCCTGTCTGACCAAAACCCGTGCATGAACCACATCCTTCTGGCGTGCCGCGAAACACTTCATGATTAGGAGATCGTCCTTGGAAAGAGCATCCACCTTCAAGTGAAGAAACGATCCAATTCCAACCAACCGGGATCCATAATCGGAAGGGAGCACGTGAGCGAATGTAGAATAATAGGGATTCAGCCAATCGGGCGCCAAAGACAACTCGCGCGCTACCTCTTGGATCAGCGGCTCTAGCTCCAAAATGGTCATCCCGCTAGCCGGCACGGCATCAATGTCCGCAGTACTCAATGCAAAGTGATGGGCCAAAAGCATCGCGCCCCCGCCACCCACAATCAGGCGAACCGATCTATCCAACCGTCGATCGAGTGCGGTCAGCGCCTGGAGCATTAAATCTGCTGTGAGATTCATCACTGTAATATTACGCCATAACATATTATGTCGCAATAACTATTATAATTTAATCATAACAACTACTTATAATTGTTAAATTATCACTACTTATCGGGTAGTCACATAACGGGTCCGGTTCGGCCCGGCCATATTTAGAAGAATTCCAAACTCTCTGCTGAACCGAGGGGCTATACCTTTTCGAAGGCTTGGGAAGAGCCCTTCTCGAAGTCATTGCACGCGCTCGCGGCGAATCCATTTCGTGACATTAAGACGCACCTTGCCGCGCTTTGAGAACCCGTTATGTGACAACCCGATAAGCATGAATTTTTCGTCAGTTCGCAGCCCTTTCGGCAATTTCTTAAGCAGAAAAACCAGATATCCCAACTGAATGAGTACGCCGAATGGCTTAAGTTTTAGGTCATAGAGTCGATTCCTCAGATCCCGCGGGCAGAAATCAGAATAGACGATAGAAATGATCAGGTAAGTGAAAATCAGAATGACCAAAGTCTGACGGTGCTGGTTTTTTTCAGGATGGTCCGGCAGCCGATTGGCGAATAGCACGATGGCTATCACCAGTGGCGTGTAAATAACATAGGAGTTTGACTGCATCAGGAGCGAAAACAGCACCACGTACGCGCTTCCTGCCGCCATCGCTACCATTAGGGCATCGAGTAAATGGGGTCTCCAGCGATGATACCAATAGGCGAAAGTGCAGGCGAACGCGACCCCGCTTAAAGATGCAATCCGATTGGTAATAGCTGCTCCCAGGTTCAGTCCGAAGATCTCATATAGAAATCCCGGCAGGTGTTGGAAGATTCGATCCTTCCACTCGCGAGTCATGTAGCCATTTAAATCATTCAGCCAATGGTGATTCACCGTGCGAGCGAAAGCACTCGGCAAGACGAGGTATGGGCTCACCCATCCCAGAACAACCCCGAACGCAAAGAGTAGGCACGCTGTCCAGTCACCCACAAAAAGAAAGGGAATCAGCATGAGTCCCACGATCGCGATGGGATGGAGCTTCCAGCTGGCCATAAAGCCCAAAATGCAGATCGTGATGAGAAAAGCCTTCCGTTCCTTCCAGTAAGATGCAAGTAGCAACAGCGCTCCCACGTAAAGCGGCTCGATCTTTACTGCACCGATGGCGCCGATGGCTTCTGAGCCAACCATCAAAAAAAGCAAGTTCCGATAACGGGCGGTAAAGATATCAAACGAACGGTGCATTCGCAGTTGTCCCAGTAGACGAGCGAGGCCCCACAAAAATAGCGCGATGGCCGCAGTCATGTAGAGAAATTGGCCGAGTCGAGATGGAAAAAATGCGAATAGTCCGAAAAAGTAAAGTGCGCAGCTCGGAGAATAGAAGAAATGCCCCGGGCTGCCGGGAAGATCGCGATGGTAGGGATCTTCCATCGCCCAAAGGAGCTTCGAGGGCTCGGTGTAATTGAAATAGTGGCCGCGGGCGCCGAGCCAGGTAATCCAGATTATCCCGATGACAATCTCGGTAACGAAAAGGTAGTAACCCCAGTTTTTTTTGAACTGGGGAATGAACTGGGGAAAGACTACGCCTGCCACCTAAAACCCCAGCTGCTTCAGACGACTGACCTCTCCCTCGAGCTCGGTGCGGGTTATGCAGGAAGCCCCGAGTCGGCCAACCACGAGCCCCGCGGCCGCGTTGGATACTCGCATGCATTGGTCGATGGTGGCGCCCGAAGCGTGCATGAGAGCGATGACGGCAATGACCGTGTCTCCCGCACCGGTCACATCGAATACGTCTCTTGCAAAAGTGGGAATTCGACGAAAATGATTAGTCTTGGCTTCCATGCTAACCATGCCCCACTCGCCGCAGGTGATGATTGAATGATCCGCCTCCGTCACATCCAGGATTTGTTTTGCAAGGCGTTCCAACGCCTGGTCATCAGGCCCCAAGTTGCGCGGTGGTGTGTGGGCCACTCTACACAGAACCTCAGCCTCAGCCATGTTGGGCGTGAGAAGGGTTGCCCCGCGATACCAGGCAAGCGCCGTGCGCCTACTCGGATCCACATAAACTCCTTTTCCGATTTTTCGAGCTTCCCGAATCACCGATACCGTGTCGGTGCACCAAATTCCCTTACCGTAATCTTGAATGATGAGCACATCACACTGGGACAAACGGTCGAGAACGGTCTTTTGAAACTGCTGGGCGAGTACCGGTTCGAGTCGATGCGATCGCTCAAAGTCGATTCGCACCAGATGCTGCTTTTGAGCGATGACCCGTACTTTCCTTGACGTAGGACGCGAATCATCCGTCAAAAGATGCGGCGTGACTCCGGCCTCGCCAAGCATTTTCTGCAAAAGCCCGGCATCCGCATCGGCACCTACGACCCCCACGAATTCAACGGCAGCACCCAGTGATGCGACATTTTGAGCGACATTCCCGGAGAGTCCCAAACGCATCGACTGGGACTCAACCTCGACAACCGGTACGGGCGCCTCGGGACTGATTCTTCTGCACTCCCCAACGATGTACTCATCGATGCCAATCTCCCCAGCAACCAGTACCCGCAGGTCCTTAAAACGCTCAGTAAAATGATTTATATCCACACTAACCACCCACTAAAACAGGCTGCTCTCCGAAAATCAAACGCTCAGGTTGCAAGGAATCCAAACAGTAAAAGCTCTCACAGGCCTCGCGAATACAATCCCTTAAACCACCACACTTTACCATCGGCGTGCAGAGTCGAACCTCCCCCACACCACCCCAAGGAGCCCACCTTTTCGGGTGGTGTGCCAGCACTGGGGAAAAGATCCCAACGGTCATTGCACCAACGTAATGAGCGAGATGCAGAGGGCCCGTGCTAGGCGCTACGACGCAGTGGGCTCTTCGAAATAGCTCCATCGTCTCCTGCAGGCTAAAATCCGTTGCAACGATGATTCCAGGCTCCTGTTTTCGAATCCCGGCGACCAACCTGCGGTCCGTATCGGCCGGGCCCTCCGAAAAAATCACATCAGTTCCCTGTAGCGCCAAGTTTCGAGCCAGCTTTACATAGCCTTCAGTCGAAAAATTGAGGGCGCTGCCGCCCATACCTGGGTGAATCACCACATATTGCTTTTTTAGGGCCTTGCCTGTTAACCACTCGGCCACCCGCTCGGACTCCCAGCGATTCACCGGCAGCCGAATCTTCTCGGGATCCAACGGAACTTTTTTACCGGACACCTTTTCAATGAGCAGGCGGGCGAGATCCAGATTGTATTGGGCCTCGTTTTTTTCGGCCTTCGAGCGCCGTTGCAGCCGCCCGCCGTTTAAGAACAAAAACGAGGCGGCGCGAGAGTAAATGCCGAGACGAATCCCCACCCATTCCCGCCAGGATTCATACATTAACTCCGGATCGTCATGCAGGAAAAGAACGGCATCGTAGTTTTTGCGCAGTTGACCCGGCACCCAGCTGGAAATCGCCTCCATCTTATTGGCGAGTAGCCAGGGGCGCACGGCGGGTACCACTTCTCGGCTGCAATAGAAGTCGATTGCTGAATCCGGGAGTGACACGCGAAGCGCCAATAGACTTGGGAGCGCCAACAGCGCATCACCCAGGCGGTCGTTTCTGACGACTAAAAGCTTCATTTTTTTTCCGCCGGCAGCCGCCAAGACTGGGTAAATTTCAAAGCGTCCAAATACGGATTGCGAGACGAGTCTTTATCCTCAGTGGAACCGTGCTGCAACCAACCGCGTATCTCGCTGAGTACCCAACTCTCGATGAGCTCTGCGCGCTCGTCAATCAGCCGATTTGTTCGCCTTTTTCCAATCCGTACGTCATCGGAAAGTTTCCGCTCAATACAATCAAAGAGTATCTGCGTTGTTTCAGGCTGATCATGCCGAGTGGAAAACACCTCGGCCTGGCGCGTACTGCTAAATGAAGCGATCTCTTTTAAAGTCACTTCGAGTGCCTGGGCACCTTCACGGTCGCTCTTGTTAACGACTAGAATATCACCTATCTCGAGCACGCCAGCCTTCATCGCCTGAACCTCATCACCCGATTCGGGAACTAAGACCACGAGGGTTACATCGGCAATTCGGCGCACATCCACTTCGCTTTGGCCCACTCCAACCGTTTCCAAAAAAACCCACTCGAATCCGGCAAGATCCATGAGGTGTACCGCCTCGCGGGTCGCCACGGATAGCCCGCCCAATCGACCCCGCGTGCTGACGCTTCGAATGAATACCTTCGAGTCGTTAAAGTGACTGGATAGTCGAATCCTATCACCCAATAATGCGCCTTGAGAGTGAGGGCTTATCGGGTCGACCGCGAGTACGCCGACGCGTCGGTCAGTCTGGCGCAACAACCGTATTATTTGCCCAATCAAGGTGCTTTTTCCAGCCCCCGGAGGCCCTGTAATTCCGACAATCTTCGCCCGTCCCAATCTTAAATAGTGTTTGGCGAGCAATCGCCAAATATCGAAGTCTCGATCCTCCGCAGCTGAAATCAATCTCGCGAGTGCACGCACCTCACTGTTTAGCAATGCCTTTTCGAGCGCATCCATTTCAATCATGGTTTCACTTGAGTCGCATTCGGAAAGCGGACCGCCACCCAATTCAGTGCCGCCGTCTTTTCGGTGAGTTCACCCTCTAACACGGCATCCTCAACCGCTCGTAGTATTTTTGAGAATTGCGGCCCTGGGTCATACCCTAAGCCCTTTAAATCTTCGCCCGTTACCATTCGAATCGGTGGGGGCGGCAACTTTGAAAACTCCTCGTACTTCGATTGGCAGAACTGATACGCATCCAGCTTGCCATGACTTGCCATGCAATCGATTCGATGGAGCTCCAGGTGCAAATCAAATCGAGGAATGCCCAGAAACCTTTTCAGCGTACTCAGGCGCATTTGACCTGCGTCCTTAAATTTCAAATGCTCGGCGACCAGAGTGCACACCAAATCCGTCGTCTCATTGGATAATGCCAATCGCCGACAGATAACCCGGCTCATCTCCGCACCAAGGCGATCGTGCCCGTGAAACCGAATCCTATCAATAGCTCGCTCAAATGTTGCCGGTTTAGCGATATCGTGAAGGAGTGCACCAAAGGCCAATTCCATCGGGGCGAATCGCAACTGGTCCAAAAGCATTAGGGTGTGAACGAACACGTCCCCCTCCGGGTGAAATTGAATTGGCTGTTCTACCCCCTTCATCTGGATCACCTCGGGAAGTACAGGCTCTAGGAGATTCGCGGCGTCGAGCAGTCGAAATCCCGCTCCTGGTGACCGGCCAGTCAGAATTTTAGTCAATTCATCCCGAATGCGTTCTTGGCTCACCTTTACAATATTGGGTGCCAATACACGAATAACCCTCATGACCTCCGCATCGATTTGAAAATCCAGTTGATTGGCAAATCGGATAGCCCGAAGGAGCCTCAAATGGTCTTCATCAAACCGAGACTTGGCATCGCCAATCGTTCGAATAACGCCAGCCTTGAGATCCGCTTCTCCACCAACGAGATCAATCAAACGATTTTCGGCGGGGCTAAAGTACATTCCATTGACCGTGAAGTCCCGTCGCCTGGCATCGTCGGCCAGCGTGGAAAAAATTACTCTGTCCGGATGTCGACCATCCCGGTAAGGGCCGTCGCTGCGAAACGTCGCCACCTCGAAAGTGGCCTCACCCTCAACCACCAGGATCACACCGAACTGCACCCCCACGGGTATCGTTTTCCTAAAGATCGTCTCGACCTGTTCAGGGCGGGCATTGGTTGCGATGTCATAATCCTTCGGCACCACACCCCGAAGTCGATCCCGAACACACCCTCCCGCGAAATAGGCTTCAAAACCGGAGCCCCGAAGGCGCTCTACAACGGTTCGGGCGGTGGCTTCCTTTTCCATAGGGTGGCGATCTTAAAGTGCAAAGCGGGCTATGACTAACGGCCAACTCAAGAAAAAACTATCCAGCGGCGGAGCAATGTTGGCGCGAAATAGAGTTCCGACCGAAAAATTGGGATCCACTTGATAGTCCACCCCCATACCCAGGTGGATGAGAATGCCAACGGAGCTGGTCAGGAACGCACTGGTTGCGAATGCCATCCCAAGGCCCCCCTCGAAGCAGGGCCGGACCTGGGCATGATTACCAACGAGGTAACGGACACTTCCGGAAATTCCAAAAATCGTCGATGAAGCAATTCCCACCTGAATGAGCGGGCCTAAAAACAGACGCGGACTGCGGACGAATTCCAGCTGTGGAGTCAAGAGAACCTGGGTATCCCCGAGGGAACCGATCGCCAACCCAAAACCACCCGACGCAATCCAGTGCTCATTCGGAGCCGCGCAAAGCGAGTTTGCAAGCAGCATTACCCCCGCCATCCAATTCAGAAACAAGCGCGTCATGATACCTCCAGCAATTAATTAGCTTGCCGAGCATACGATACAAGCGGTCAACCCGACAACTGTTTCGCTGAGACAGAAGCTCTCCCGTTTGCGATTGACATTGCGCATTAAGATTGCAATCTCTGGTGGCTTGAAAAGGTCAAACAGCGCACTCAGATTAATCAAACGCTCGCTACTCATCACGGCTTTTATCGGCGTTTTGGATTCAATGATTGTGGCAAACGGTGCGGCAAACGATGGTGAACCGACACAATGCGATCTCGAGCTTTCCATCCCCGTTGAATTGGATCTCCAGATAGATAAAAGAATAAGCCAGACGACCGGCTGGTTCGCTCGTCGGCGACTCACCCAAAGCATTCAAAAAATGCGCCCCGAGCTGGAGGAAAAAATCCGCCAATTGTGCACGTCTTATGAAAAATGCTCCGTCAGAGATGTCACCGCCGCCACCGCGCTAGTCCTCGCAGAAAGTACTGCGGCAATTGCCCATTCGGCGCTCCAGCAAAAGGTGCGGCAATACGGTTTATTGGTCGCGGCACTTGCCTCTAATACTGCGCTTCAGCTCATCATTGGCTCCGCGTTCAGTGATAAGACGGCCGCCTTACTTGCCAGTAACATCACCACGATTACGACCGTCCTGGTCTTTTCGCTGGGCGCTCCGGTTCTGGAACGCCTTGAGAATCGAGTACGCCAGTGGGCACTCCAAAACCCCTCGGCGAGTCCTTTGCACCCGCCGGGAAATGGACCGCACAATGCTTTTTTGCCCCGTTTTGAACAGACTTACTGGGAATCCCAGGCCTATATGGGCATTCCGGGATCTGCTGGCCGGAGTCTCAACCGGGCTATTGTGAATGAGGTTCGCTATCCCCTCTCGATGGCTGCTACCATGGCCCAGCTCGATCCCCTTCACGGGATGGAGAAGGCTGCCGCACTAGTGGCTCAGCTGCTATTCGATCTGCGCGCTTACCCTGAATTTGATTCCAATCGGTTTAGTTCCTTAGCCCAGACATGGTTCGGCAATCACTACGTCACGAGCGCAAATTTTGAGGCGTTCGTGAACGAGGTGCTTCTGTTTGCCGATACCATCGAGCCTGGAGCTGTCTCGGTCCTGGAAATTCGAGAACGATACGTGTCGATTCTCTATTCTTGGTTTCGCCCGCGCTTGCGAACCCAAATTCTCGGTGAATAACTCATCGAGTGAAACTCGCGGGCTATCGGTGAGGCCTCAAGCCAACGATTCATCAAGCATTTCCTATTTTTTCCATCCTGACCCACAATATTGTAAAGATAGACACCCATTCTATCTTTCATAAACGGACGATCCAGGTCTTCGACCTTTTGAAATCCCTCTGCCTCGAGTTCGGATTCAACGCCGGAATCGGAAAGATAGCTCTTCACTTCGAAGGAGGCTTCGCGCTCTCGCATCAGGAGCTTTCGCACCTGTTTAGCTCCCAAGACATCGCTCAACACATCCGCAAACCTCTCATCCGAAAGCGTGCGGTGAATCTCTAAAGAAATCTTCCAACTTTTCTCGGCCACCTTTGTCCGCGCAAGTTCCCGGCGAATCGACTCCTCCAGCCCAACGATTTTCGGATGCAGATACACCTGCGCGTACATCTGATAAAGACTAAATGTAAAATCATCTAGGATGTGTTGATTTTTTGCGCTCGAAACCAAAACCACATCAGCAGGTTCTCCATCGGGATTTGGGTGCTGGGCGAGACACGGCAGAACGTGTCCCAAAATGCGCCCCCATTCGATTCCCCCGATAAAGACGCCACAATTGCGTCCATCACGTTGGATATAGTCAATCCTGTCAACGTCAAAGGGTCCGGAGATTACCGGGCGCAACAGGCGATGGATCTCAATTCCACCTCGAATCCCGCTTTTTTTCAGCGCCAGCCCGAGTTTATTCTCCATCTCGGAACGGTACGGGTCTTTCAGAAGCCGCTTATTAACAAGGGACGCAACCGCAAAATAATATAACCCCGCGTCCGTTATGACTCCATCCTGTTCCAATTGATTTAGGATCTCATCCATATAGAGAAGCGTAATCTCTTCGTGCTTGAGTCTCCCCTGATGATCGACCTGCTCTTTGAGCAGAGCTCGAGAGATGGGTTCGAGACTTGCGATCGGGCGCTTAAAGTCCTGCCCGACCTCAAGCGTTTCAAAGGTGTGGCTCCACGGCCCGTGCCCTACGTCGTGCAACAATCCAGCGAGGCGTACGACTCGAGACCAAAACTCGAGCGAATCCTGATGTTCACGAACACTGCGAAGTGATTGGCGCGTTCTGCTTGAAAAAAACTCGGTGGTTCCCACCCGCCCATCCAGATCAAATGGCGAAACCTGCCAGCTTTCCAGGAACTGTTCGAAATACCGGCCCGCCAAAAAACTGCAGCCCAATGAGTGCTGAAACCGTGTGTGCGAAGCGCATGGGAATACATAATAGGCCAGTCCAAGCTGTTGAATACGGCGCAGCCGTTGAAAATTTGGGTGATCGATTGCGGCCCTGAGTACAGAGTCGAATTGAATATCCCCGTGGATTTCGTCACGAATAATCAGTGGTTTTGAACGTGCATTCATGGGGAGGATAAAAACCGAATGGCATTATCCAGTCGGCGCAACACTGCCGCCTTTCCCTGAACTTCCATCATCTCGAAGAGGCCCGGACTGACTTTTCCACCCGTTAACGCGAAACGAATCGCGTGGGCCATGAGAGACAGCTTTTCCTGCCGGGCATCGGCAACCCCACGGACGGCCGATTCCAATGCCTCACGCTGGAAGGCGTTATCTTGCAACGTCGACTGAGAAACCTGCAGCCTTTCGAGAATCAATTGCTGCTCATCTCCCTTGGTAGGCAACTCATACTGCGGGTCGTTGCCAAACAAACAGCCTAGCTGGTCAATTAATTCCGGGATCAATTTAACCTTTGCCTGAATTATGGTGATTCCCCGCTCGAAACGGCCGGACTCCACTGCCGAAGCAAACCCGATCTCGGTTTTAAAATAGCGATTCAGATACTCAGCGAGCCGCGGTGCCGGCGTGTCCTTAAAAAAATGGCCACTGACCCAGTTCAATTTCTCGGGATTAAAAACAGCATTGGATTTGCCGACCTTTTCCAATGAAAAATGAGTTTTTAATTCCTCAATGGAAAAAATCTCCTGGTCGCCGTGGCTCCATCCCAGGCGAGCCAAAAAATTCAAAATCGCATCCGGCAGATATCCCATCTTACGGTACTCCAAGGTCGAGGCTGCGCCATGACGCTTACTCAATTTGGTTCTGTCCGTACCCAGAATCATCGGCAGGTGAGCGAATCGGGGGACGGTAAAACCCAGCGCCTGATACAACAGGATCTGTTTGGGCGTATTGTTGATATGGTCGTCGCCGCGAAGTATGTGACTGATTCGCTGATCATAATCGTCAATCACCACTGCAAAATTGTAGGTAGGGCTTCGGTCCGTTCGCTGAATCACCCAATCGTCGAAATCGTGATTCTGAAAAACGATTCTTCCGCGGATACAATCGTCAAAGCCCGTCTCGCCAATGGACGGAACCCTGGCACGAATGACCGTCTGCCCCTCTGGGAGATTCTTTTCCCGGCATGTCCCCGGATAGCGAAAGGGGCGTTTTTCCTGTTGGCATTGCGCCCGCACCAGATCCAGCTGAGCCTGGGTGCAATCGCAACGGTAGGCCGTATTCTGCTTCAGCATCTGCTCCACAACCTCTTGGTACTTTGAAAAACGCTGGGACTGAAAAACCTCCGGCTCGTCCCACTGCATTCCGAGCCACCGCAAACTCTCGAGAATGTCTTCCGTGTATTGAGGTAACGACCGCTCGCGGTCCGTATCCTCGATTCGTAGCAGAAATTTCCCACCAGTCGCCCGGGCAAAGAGCCAATTAAAAAGCGCTGTCCGAGCACCACCGATGTGCAGAAAACCGGTCGGCGACGGCGCAAACCGCGCCCGGGTGGGTTGGGATTCCATCGGTTGAGCGTCCGTTTTTGGGGAGTCCATGGGGTCAAACGGTAGCAGCCGCGACCGAGGTTTTCAAACGGGCATCGGGCCAGAGCGGTAGTTCTAACGCCAGTAAGCTCTGGACCGCTGATAGAGGTGTCTTGCACTTCACCGACGAACTCTGTGTTGAAATACACCTGGAGTTTTGAGCCATCTACCACGAAAGTGAGAAGCGCCGTCGCAAGAGGGGTGGTGCTAAACCAGCCTCAAAATGGTCTTAAATTGGCCTCAAATTGTTTGACACTGAAATATCCTTTTGTTACAGGTGCTTAGTCAAAAAATTGAGGAAACGAAATGCCGACGATTAATCAGCTGGTCCGTGAGGGCCGGGAACAGATAAAACGAAAGACCAAGGCGCCTGCCTTGGCTTCTTGTCCGCAACGCCGCGGCGTGTGTGTGCGCGTTTATACGACGACGCCTAAAAAACCCAACTCCGCGCTGCGCAAAGTTGCGCGCGTTCGTCTGACCAATGGTTACGAGGTCACTTCGTATATTCCCGGAGAAGGCCACAACCTTCAGGAGCATTCGGTTGTCTTGATTCGCGGGGGTCGCGTGAAAGATCTTCCGGGCGTTCGATATCACATCGTTCGCGGAACGCTTGATACAACGGGCGTCGATAAACGAAAACAGAGCCGTTCCAAATACGGTGCAAAGGCGGGTAAATAATGCCACGTAGAGGTAGTTCAGCAGTCATTCGCGAGATCGCAAACGACTCGAAATATAACGAAAAGCTTGTCACCAAGCTGATCAACACCCTCATGTACTCTGGAAAAAAGAGCACCGCCGAGCAGATCGTGTACGGAGCACTCGAGATCATCCATGAAAAAACCAAGGATGATCCGATGAAGGTTTTCAAAAAAGCACTGAGTAATCTAAAACCTGCGATTGAGGTCAAATCGCGACGAGTCGGTGGTTCGAACTACCAGGTACCCGTCGAGGTCCGCCCGGAAAGAAGAAACGCATTGGCTTTGCGCTGGCTGGCGTTCTATGCCCGCGGACGTAAGGGCAACACGATGATCGAAAAACTGGCAGCCGAACTTTTCGAGGCCGCTGAGAATAAGGGCGAAGCCATTAAGAAGCGTGAAGACGTGCACCGCATGGCCGAGGCCAACAAGGCCTTTGCTCACTATCGTTGGTAAAACGCCATGGCAGAAATTCCGACAGCTGCAGTCACCGATCTTACGAAGTTGCGCAACATGGGAATTATTGCCCATATCGATGCCGGTAAAACAACTTGCACCGAACGCATACTTTATTACACCGGCGTGACTCACAAAATTGGCGAGGTTCATGACGGAGATACCGTGATGGACTACATGCCTCAAGAACGCGAGCGAGGAATTACGATTACCTCCGCAGCGACCACCTGTTTTTGGAAAGATTGCCGGATTAACATTATTGACACTCCAGGACATGTTGATTTCACAATTGAAGTAGAACGCAGCCTTCGTGTTTTGGACGGGGCGTGCGTTGTGTTCGATGCCGTGGCCGGAGTTCAGCCGCAATCCGAAACCGTTTGGCGTCAAGCGAATCGTTATAGCGTTCCGCGAATGTGTTTTTTAAATAAAATGGACCGAGTAGGAGCCAACTTCGACAAGAGCGTCGAGTCTATCATTGAAAAATTGCAGGCTAAGCCTGTGGTGTTTAATTTTCCGATTGGGGCTGAGGACAAATTTATTGGTGTCGTGGATGTCATCGAGCAGAAGGCATTTATTTGGGATCTCACCGGGCCAGACGGCGCAGATGGCGATGAGTTCCGAGTTGCCGATGTTCCCGCCGAACTCCAAGAACCACTGAAAAAATATCGTGAGAAATTGCTCGATGCCGTGGCTGAGGAAGAAGAGGGTGTCCTCACGAAGTTTCTGGATGGTAAGGATCTCACGGTTGAAGAGGTGCGTCGTTGCGCGCGCAAGGCTACGCTAAAGCTCAAAATTGTTCCTACATTTTGCGGATCGGCCTTCAAAAACAAAGGTGTCCAGCCGCTTCTAGATGCTGTGATTCATTATTTGCCGTGCCCGCTGGATAAGCCTCCCACGAAGGGCGTGAATCCCTCGAATGAAGAGGAGAAAATGGAGCGGCGTCCCGATCCCAAGGAGCCGTTCGCGGCGTTGGCATTTAAAATCCTCACCGACCCTTATGTCGGTCAGCTGACCTTTTTCAGAGTGTATTCAGGCTCGCTAGAGTCAGGGACTTATGTTTTAAATACTCGCCAAGGAAAGAGAGAGCGCGTCAGTCGATTGCTCCAGATGCACGCCAACAAACAGCAGGAAGTTGACCTAGTTAAGGCTGGCGATATTGCCGCCGCCGTGGGATTAAAATTCTCCAGAACCGGGGACACACTATGTGCGGAAGATAGCCCAATCGCATTGGAATCGATGCATTTCCCCGAGCCGGTTATTTCGATTGCGGTCGAACCTAAATCCAAGGTGGATCAGGAAAAACTGTCTGTTGCTCTCCAGAAGCTGGCCATTGAAGATCCCAGTTTTAAACTCCGGGTTGACCCGGAAACGAATCAGACCATCATTTCAGGAATGGGTGAGCTTCATCTGGAAATTATCGTTGATAGAATGCTTCGTGAATTCAAAGTTGAAGCCAATGTCGGTAAGCCGCAGGTCGCCTATCGCGAAACCATCACCAAGTCCGTCGAGATGGAGGGCCGGTACATTAAGCAAACCGGCGGACGCGGCCAATATGGTCATGTCTGGCTCAAGCTTGCGCCCCTTAAGCCGGGCAGTGGGTTTGAATTCGAGAATGAAATAGTGGGTGGTGTCGTTCCTAGAGAGTTCATTCCAGCCGTTGAAAAGGGAATTCGCGAAGCTCTGGATTCCGGGGTTCAGGCCGGGTACCCGGTGGTCGACATCAAGGCATCCATTTTTGACGGTTCGTATCATGATGTTGACTCAAGCGAAATTGCCTTTAAAATCGCTGCTTCCATGGCCTTTAAGGACGGCTGTAAGAAAGCCGGCCCTATAATCCTGGAACCAATCATGTCGACCGAGGTAACGGTCCCCGATGCTTATATGGGGGACGTAATTGGCGATTTGAATTCTCGTCGCGGCAAGATCATGAAGATGGAGCCGCAGATGGGATACCAGGTGATTGAGGCCGAGGTGCCGCTGGCCGAAATGTTCGGTTATGCGACTCAGGTGCGCTCACTGACCCAAGGGCGCGCGACTTTTACGATGGAGTTTGATCATTACGAACCGGTTCCAAATAGCGTTGCCAAAGAGATCATTGCGAAAGCATCAGGAGGAAAATAGCCATGTCTAAAGCAAAATTTGAACGAACCAAGCCGCACGTGAATGTGGGAACGATTGGCCATGTGGATCATGGAAAGACGACGTTAACGGCCGCGATGACTCATGTGCTTGCGAAGAAGGGTCTGGCTCAGGCGAAGCGTTA
>CAZRVZ010000058.1:0-17938 GCA_964603655.1 uncultured Pseudobdellovibrionaceae bacterium
GGTGCTCAGTCGCAGCACCTCGGCGATAGTTTATGCAAATACCATCGTGGGACAAACTTCAGCCCCACAAACCGTATCGATTACCAATGCCAGTAACGCCAGTGCCACCAACATTTCACTCGACATTGTGGGCAATAACGCAGACTTCGTGGTCGGCGGAGCAGGTTGCCCCACGACACTCGCGGCGGGCCAAAGTTGTGCAGCGACATTTGCCTTCGCCCCGAAGTCGGCGGGAGCCAAATCGCTAGTATGGAATATTTCCTACTTCAATGGCGTCGCTAACACATCCACCAGCGTGAAGCTGTCGGGTGAGGCGTTGCCTCCCCCAAGGCTAGCGATGCTGAGTCGCAGCACCCCGGCGATAGTTTATGCAAATACCATCGTGGGACAAACTTCAGCCCCACAAACCGTATCGATTACCAATGCCAGTAGCGACAATGCCACCAACATTTCACTCGACATTGTGGGCAATAACGCAGACTTCGTGGTCGGCGGCGCCGGCTGCCCCACGACACTCGCGGCGGGCCAAAGTTGTTCTGCGATATTCACCTTCGCCCCGAAGTCGGCGGGGGCCAAGTCAATCTTTTGGAATATTTCCTACTTCAATGGCATCGCTAACACATCCGCCAGCGTGAAGCTGTCAGGTTCGGCGGTTTTGCCATAGTAGCTTTCGTTACTAGCTGGCAACTCACCCGTCCCGATACGTCACCCGAAAAAGCACCGATAGATTGGGCGGATTTTCCGTTTCGTTTGAAAACGGCAGCTCGATGGTAGACTCTCCCCCAATCGAAACCCCCTCCCCTAAATTGATATCGGTCGCAAGGATCACCTGGCCGAGTAGTCCGCCATAGTTGTTCGTTCTCAAAAAAAGAAATGTCGCCCCCGCCCCCGCCCCGATCGAAAATGTGAACGGCTTAAAATCGTCACCGAGCCAGGTCCGTTGAAGTCGAGGTACGAGCGAAAATTTGGATTTCCCTGCCTGGCCGAATATTAACGAACTATAGATAGCCCCTTCCCACGGAAATAACTCCTCATCTTTAAGCGCCGCCGCGTAGGTAATGGCCAGAACCTCTCCCTCGGTAATGGCATGTGTCACATCGTCCGAATTGATGAATGCCGTTTTCCCGAACAGACCTGAATAGGACTTTCTCGATGCCGCGGTCAGCTGTGTCATTGAAAGGGCGCCGAACAAAACGACCACCCACCCGGTAACGGTCGAAATGCCGACACTTCGAAACATGAATTCAGTATAGCCAGTCGCGGTCGCAAAGGCGAGGCGGCACCGCTGCTGAAGGTGCTGAAGGTACCTGCTGAAGGTACCCGGTACCTTTCTCCTTTCTGCTGTACCTTTCTGCTGTACCTTTCTGCTGTACCTTTCTGCTGTACCTTTCTGCTGTACCTTTCTGCTGACCGAAATGGGAGTGGTGAAATCGCAAACTCTGCGGACTCGTCTCAAAAAAGTTAGAGGGCTCGAGCTAGAAAAGCGTAACTTGGTTTTAAGTTTGATTCCCCGAACCGTTGCCTAACCCACTCTCGGGTGCAACCCCTTGGGCTCGATGCGCCGGGCAAATTCACGCGCGCTCTCTAAGATCTCCCCTTCATTGAGAGAAAGCACCACGCGATCCTTCATGAGTACGTTGCCGTCAACGATCGTGTGGCGCACGTCGTGGCCCGAAGCGCTGTAAACAAGATGGGAGTACGGGTCGTAGAGCGGAACACAGTGGGGGGCGCGCGTGTCGACGGCAATGATGTCGGCCCGTTTTCCAATTTCGAGAGATCCAATCTTATCGCCGATTCCGAGTGCCTCGGCCCCTTCGCGCGTGAGCATCGCGACGACGCTTTTGACATCAAGCGCGCCGGGCTGAACTCTAAAGCACTGAAGTTTCGCCATCGTGCTCGCCTCGCTGAGGAGATCTAGGTTGTTGTTGCTGGCAGCGCTGTCAGTTCCGATTCCCATCTTGATACCGCGCGCGCGAAATTCCGGAACCGGACAGATCTTCGCGCCCAATTTTAAATTGGATTCGGGATTCGTGATTATTCCCACACGGTGTTTGCTCAGGATGTCGATGTCCCGTTCGGTCACGCAGGTAGCGTGGGCCGCGACAATGGGAACCTCGAACATTCCGAGTTCCAGCATCTTTTCAACCGGAGTCATTCCAAAACGTTTGAGGCATTCGGTCACCTCGTCCATCACTTCCGCCACATGCACATGAATCGAGACCCGTTTTTCCTTGGCGAATGTGATGACGTCTTTCATGAGCCGATCGCTCACGCCGTAAACCGAATGTGGTGCCACGGCCGGCATCACTCGCGGGTATTCCTTGAGATCGTCGAAGAATTTTTCAAAGGATCGCAGAGTATCCTCGGTCGGGCTGTCGACACCGCTCATCTCGATTACGGTCTGCCCACAAAAGGCACGAAGCCCGGCCTCATGGGCGGCCCGAGCAGCATGCTCCTCAAAATAGTACATGTCGTTGAAGGTGGTCGTCCCGCTTCGGATCATCTCCAGGCTCGCCAAAAGCGTGCCCAGATAAATAAAATCGGGTTTGCCCCACTTTTGTTCCAACGGAAAAATACGATTCATGAGCCACTGCATGAGCGGCAGGTCATCGGCAATTCCGCGAAGAAGCGTCATACCCGTATGGGTATGACCGTTCACGAATCCGGGAAGCACCAAGGCTCCACGGCAATCGAGCGCGTCCGCGCCGGGAGGCGGCAGGAATTTTTCATCGGATCGGACATCCAGAATGACGCCTCTATCAATTCGAATGACCGCGTCAGTTACCATGGTAAACGCGGTGTCCATCACCAGCGCCGTGCCGCCGAAAAGAAACAGCGGCCTATTCACCGATGTATCCATGGCCGTAGTATCGGGTGTACTCATGATGAAAGCTGCTTTCGAGAAAAGCCAGCGGGAAGAATTGCGCTGAGTTCGGCCTCTGCGAACACGGTTGCCCGGCGATTGACCGTCGTAATCACAGCCTTTGGACCGAACTCCGAAATGACCTGCCGGCAGAAACCACACGGAAAGACGGGCTCGTTGCTAGAGGTGACTAAAACAACCCGGCGAATCTCGCGCGATCCGCGGCTAACCATTTTGACCACGGCGACGTGTTCGGCACAGATGGTGCCCGCGTAGTTCGCGTTCTCGACGTTACAACCGGAAAAAATCTTCCCGCGACTATCCACCACGATAGCACCGACGAGATACTTGGAATAGGGGGCGTACGCTCGCTTTCGGGCCTTGATGGCGAGGCGAACGAGTCGCTTGAGCTTGGCATTCATTTTTTCGATGGGCATTGTCTCAAACATTTCGCGCCCCCATGGAACCCACAACTCCGGAAATGAGCGCAGAAAACTTACCATAGGCCTTGGAGGCGTTTTCAAGTACCTCATCGTGAACAAGACGAGCAGTGCCCACACCTGCGGCGAAATTAGTTACACAACTAATGGCAACCACGCGCCTTCCCATGTGGTGTATGGCAATGGCCTCGGGAACGGTCGACATTCCCACGACATCGCCGCCAAAACTGCGGTACATGCGAATCTCCGCTGGGGTTTCGTAGCTCGGCCCGTGAAGTCCAACATAAACGCCCTCTTTGAGAGAGATGTTTTGCTGTTTAGCGATAAGTCGGACCTGATCGCACAGCTCCGGATCGTAGAGATGAGTCATATCAGGAAATCGAACGCCCAAATCATCATAGTTTTTGCCCACCAGCGGGTTGGTGCCCATCAAGTTTATATGGTCCGTGATGAGAACGAGATCGGTTGGCGCCATTTTCGGGTGAAGCCCACCGGCCGCGTTCGTCAGGATAAACACCTGGGCTCCACATCGGGAAAACACTCTAAACGGAAAGACGACATCCTCCATTGAGTACCCTTCATAATAATGGAGACGACCGTGCATGAAGGCGACGCGAGTTCCGCTGAGTGTGCCGATGACGAGTCTTCCGGGGTGGCCCTGGACGGTTGACGGCATTAAATGCGGAATATCGGTGTAGGGAATTTCCAGCTCCCGTTCGACGGACGTCAGTAGGCCCGCAAGCCCGCTCCCGGTTACTATGACAACCTCTGGAAATCGAGTAACCCGTTTTGATACAGCGCTACGGGCATCCTCTATCTTTTGTAAAACGTTTAAACCAGACATTGATAAACCCATTGGCCCGGGGACACACACCCTTCACTGATGACAATCGCACGCTGTAGCTCCTCGCGCACTCGGGATTCCTGCAGTTCCGACGCAATAAACACCGACGCAATCAGTTCACCCTCACAGACCTTATCTCCGACCTTCCGGTGAAATTCAAACCCCACGAATGGGTTGACCCGATCACTGGTCTTGGTACGGCCGCCACCAAGCCAGACGAGGAGTTCGCCCACCCTGCGGCAATCGATGCCGGACATGTACCCCATACGCTCGGATCGAAATTCCAGAGCCAGCCGACTTTTCATCTGCTTCAGCCTGAGATCAAATGCCTCCCACTTGCCCCCCTGCGCCAGTAACATTTTCCGAAATGCACTGATCGCGGACCTATCCTGCCATGTCTTTGTCAGCTCGCCTTCGGCATCAGCCTGGCTCAGTTTTCCCTGCGATGCCATAACCAGCATCGAGCTGCCGAGCTTCAAGGATACCTCGGCAAGACCCGGGTGGGAGAGCTCAGGATTTTGGAAAAATTCGCGGCACTCGTCCACCTCAATGGCATTGCCTACCGCACGCCCGATCGGCTCATCCATGGCCGTTATCCAGGCGTGTACCTTCACCTGATGCGCCTGGGCCGCCCCGATGAGCGCGGTCGCTAATGCCGTAGCCTCTGACCGGGTTTTCATAAATGCACCCGCGCCGCACTTGAGATCGATCACAAGTGCATCGATTCCTTCGGCCAGTTTCTTGCTCATAATACTGGAAACGATGAGCGGCAGACTCTCGATCGTCGCGGTCACATCCCTGAGCGCGTAAAGTTTGCGATCGGCCGGAACAAAATCATCGGTCTGTCCCATCATAAAAAAACCATGACTGTCGAGAAGCCCTCGCCGCTCAGACTCTTTGAGATCCGACCGAAAGCCCTCAACCGACTCGAGCTTATCCAGAGTACCGCCCGTGTGGCCCAATCCCCTCCCCGATACCATTGGAATACTGAGGTAACCTTTTCCCCACAACCTTTCGGCAGTTTGGGAAACCAGTGGCACCAGAATGAGCGAGGTCTTGTCACCCACCCCGCCGGTGGAGTGTTTGTCGACCCAAAACCCATCTCCAGGAGTTCGGGCGAATGTCCGACCCGAATGCACCATCGCCACCGTCAACTCACTGAGTTCTCTCGGCGCGAGCCCCTTGAGATAGACCGCCATCAGCCAAGCGGATATCTGATAATCGGGAATTTCTCCGCGAGTAACTCCAGTAACAAAGGTTTGGATAGAACCGGGCGGGTGACTCACTCCGTCCCGTTTTTCCTCAATGAACTTACTAATCTGCATAAAACGGCCGTTTAGGTCGAGGGGGCATAGATTGAGGTTCCAATATCGGGAAGGTTTTGGGACGACAATTTAAACTCCGAAAGGATGGTAGCGCCGATATCGGTGAAACTGGATCGGTTGTTTTTGACCGCTCCCGGTCTTCCGGGCGAGTAGGCAATGCACGGAACAAATTCCCGCGTGTGGTCGGTGCCTCGAAAGGTGGGGTCGCAGCCGTGATCGGCCGTGATGATCATAAGGTCGCGATCATTAAGCTCGCTCATCAAGACAGGCAGAAAATCGTCCATCTCGGAGAGGGAGCGCGCGAACCCGATCGGATCGCGCCGGTGTCCATAAAGCTGATCGAAATCAACGAGGTTGGCGAAGATAAACGCATCACGGTTCCGGTGTTTTTTAAGAAACGAGAGCGAAGCGTTCAGACCATCTCGATTGTTACCCGTATGATCGCCCTCGGTGATCCCGCGATGGTCGAAAATGTCCTCTATTTTTCCTACGGAACACACTGTGACGCCAGACTGAACGAGAGTGTCCAGAACATTCGGCGGCGGAACGATAGAGTAATCGCGCCGGCGCTCGGTCCGCACGAATGTAGCCCGATCGGCGCCGACAAACGGCCGCGCGATCACACGACCAATATTGAGAGGTCTCGTGAGGCGTCTGGCAATCTCGCAAATCTTATACAGCCGTTCGAGACCGAAAGCCGTTTCGTGCGCAGCAATCTGAAATACCGAGTCCGCAGAGGTGTAGACGATGGGACGCCCTGTTCGCAGATGCTCCTCGCCCAGCTCGGCAATGATAGCGGTACCGCTGGCGGGGCGGTTACCGAGCACGCCAGAAACGTTGGCTTCGCGGGCAAATTGGTCGATCAAATCCGACGCAAAACCGGACTCATAGGTCGGAAAGGCCGTTCGGGTAACCAGGCCGGCGATCTCCCAATGACCTGTCGTCGTATCCTTGCCCTCGCTGCGTTCCTGGAGGCGCGCGACCGTCGCCAGCGGGTTTGAGTTAGGAGCGATAGAGGCGTTAAGGTTTCCGAGCCCAAGCTTTTCGAGCGTTGGCAACCGGACTCCCGATTCGCGTACCGTATGGCCTAAAGTGTCTGAACCGCTATCTCCGAATCTTTCGGCGTCAGGCGCCTCTCCAATACCGAGTCCGTCAGCCACCAAACAGATGATACGCATTAGTAATGACTCCCGCCGGAGGGAGTTGTGGAAGAAACGGCGCCTGAGAGTTCCTGGACAATACTCACCGAGGCACTGCACCCCAAGCGGGTAGCGCCGGCATCAATGAGGGCGAGCGCGTCTTTTAAGGTCCGAACGCCCCCGCTGGCCTTAACGCCCATCTCGGGACCGACCGCACTTCGCATCAATCGCACATCCGCCACGGTAGCTCCCGCGCGACTGAAACCAGTGGATGTTTTCACGAATGCCGCACCCGCCGCCCGACAGAGACCGCAGGCGATAATTTTTTGTGTGTCGGAAAGCTCCGAGGTCTCCAGAATTACCTTTACGGGAACTCGAACCGCCTGGACGACGCCGCTTATATCACGGAAAACCTCGGTGTATCGGAAGTCGCGAAGCAAACCCCGATTTAAAACCATATCGATCTCTTTTGCTCCCAACATTTCTGCCGCCTTCGCCTCGCTTACTTTTTCCACGGATGTAAAATCGCCGCCCGGGAACGAGATTACCGTAATCGGCCAGACACTTGAATGGGCGAGCAGCGGAACCACCACTTTCAGCCATCGACTTTCAACGCAGACGGTGCGAAATTGATATTCAAGAGACTCACTCACCACCCGCTCGATTTCGCTTTGGATCGCGGTGGGTTGAAGAATCGTATGATCGATCATCTGAGCCAGATTTTTTGCATCCACGATAACCCCTTTGTTAAGCCACGCATCAGGCTATTCCGACCACATGGGCGGGTCAACTTAACGCCTGACGCCGTGACCCTGGCAGAACCATGACCCTTTCCCGCATTCATCTCAAGGCTTCAGGCTTGGTCCAGGGGGTAGGCTATCGGATGGTGGCCAGGAAAAAGGCCGAGGTATTCGGGCTGGTTGGGTGGGTCAAAAACACCCCCGACGGCGCCGTGGAGACTGTTGCGGAGGGATCACTCCAGGCCCTAGAGGCCTATCGTCTCTGGTGCCTCGAGGGGCCGACAAACGCCGTGGTTTCATCGGTGGACGTGATCAGCCTCGAGTCGATCGCCGCCCAGACGTTTAAAGGCTTCGAAATCCGTCACTCCAGCTGACGATAATTGTCCGCGGATCGTGCCGAAATTCCCAGTCCCGTGCGGCGAACTCTTGGCACCGCAATTGCTCAGATATCAACCGGACTTCGGTAAGGCAGAATTGGGGGAACGGTGAAACAGTTAATCGCAATCGGTCTATTGAGTTTATGGATTGTCAGTTGTGGCAAGGAATCAAAGCCCGCGCCGGTGCCAGCCGTCACTCCGCCGCCAGCAGGTCCGACAGCCAAAGGATGGACTCCGGATCAGGTCTCCAATCTTAAAAACACCTGCGTTCAAAACGGACTCCGCCTCTTTCCGGAATACCAAAAAACCCAGTTCGAAACGTATTGTCAGTGTCTGGTGGATGCCATCGCAACTCGGTGGGGCTACCAGGAGTTCGTGAACAATAAAAACACACACCTTTCAACCCTCGAAAATGACGGTTCGGACCAGGCGTGCATTACAAAGGCCGGGTTTTGAGCGCCACCTCGAATCGGCAGTGCCCATCGAGTGCGGCGGGAAGGTGCAGGTACTCGCCACCCGAAAGCACCATCGAGCTCGAGCCCGAGCCCGAGCGCTCGCCAAATGAGATCGATACCGGCTGCATGCGCCCAATTTTATAAACGCGATACTCCCCTTCCCGAGCGCAAAGGTCGATGCTCGTGGGTGGGGCCGTTACCTGAGCCTTGTAATCTGCCGCAATTTCGCTCATCAGCCCGATGTGACGCCGGGGATCAAACTGTCGACTCCCCACGCCCTTTACGCGAACAGTAATGAAATAATGAAAGTCCAGAGACTCAACCCATTGATTCATAAACTCACTCAACACTTTGGGGCGCGTCGCCTTTTTGAAAACAAGCAGAGTCGGATTCAGTCCCTGCATGCTCTCCCGATAATAAGGTCGGGCCAAACGCTCGGCGTACAGTGGCATATCGAAGCGCTCATCGAACCCCTCGAGGTAGATTCTATCCTCCGGATCTGACGCCGCCTTGAGGGCTAGGGGCTCGGCAATCTGAGTATGGTAATCAAACGCAATCGAGCCCAGGTAATAACGCAGGTTTATTGCCGAATGGGTGAAGAGCACCAGCATAAAGGCGAGCGCGCTCCACTGAATTCTAAGGCCTTGGCGAAATATTTGCGTCCACCCGATTCCGACTAGGGTGAAAATATAGGGCACTTGACTAATCAGGTAATAATCGTGGTGTTGACTCGAATTGAACAAGACAACGATAGGTAAGAGAATCACGGCGACGAGTGCGAAAACCAAGCTGCGCTGGGAAAAAGCGAGCCCTGCGATAAAGGGCAGAATCATCCAATCATTGAGAACAAATCGCGCGATCCAGCGAAATTGGGGAATCCAATTCCGCCAGTCCAAACGTTGTTCCAGTGTTCCGAAAATCCAGAGCGGAGAAACATACGCGTTCCATTCCTCACCCCGAATATGCCCTGTCCAAAATATCCAGGCAATCGTAACAAGGCACTGAAACACGAGCCCGACGCACAACCAAAAAGCGGCCCGGCTGCGGCTACGGTGAAATAGCCATGCACAGTAAAGAAAGCCCAGTCCCGCGGGAACAAACCACAAGAAGCACTTCACCAAGGCTCCGAGTAATCCCGACAGTATGGCGAAAAAGAGTGGGCGCGCGAAATTATCAGACCTTAATGTACGCAGAGACGCGTAGACACTGCCCAACACGAAGAATTGGGCCGTGAAGTCAATGAGGCCAGTGCGCGAATAGATAATATTGAAGGGGGAAACGAGATAACAGAGAACGGCCCAACGTGCGGTGCCTCGATCCAGAAGCTGTTTGAGAATTAAGTAGAGGACCACCGCCCCCATAAAAAAAAAGATAAGCGTTGAGAGTCGAGAGGCCGTTTCTAGATTGAGACCCAATTTCATCAAGAGCGCAGCGGCTGCCTGAAACACGGGAAACTCATGCATAACGCTCCAAAAAATCCCATTGTCCGGCGATCGGTAGTGAAAAAAATCTATGCCGTAATTATGAAAATGCTGTGTAATCAGCGTTGTCGTCGCTTGGCGATACGGGTGCGGCTCGACGAGTAGGTTTGATAGGAAATAGAAGCGAACGGCGACAGCAGGAATCACAATCAGAGTGAGTAGAGCTCTCGTCAGTCGCTCGGGCGTGCTAAGCAAGTCGGTCGAGCTTCTAAGCGTCGTCAACGCATCTCCCGCATCAGCTAGCCTTTTTCTGTGGTAACGGAGGACCGGGCCTGATCGGAACAGCCTTTACCGGCATTGTGGCGGCGGGTTTCGGAGCGGCAGGCGGTGAGGGCACTGCAACTTTAGCAACACCATTTTTCACCGCGGGAGTGGTCACAACTGGATTTACCGCCGTGGTTTTTACCGGAACCGCGGTTACTATTTTTGCAGGCGGTGCCGCCTTTTCCCGTGGCGCGGCTTGATTGGTGGGCGGATTTTTCGACTGTGCCATCAATGGAGCCTTTGCCGGTGAAGCCGGAGGTGTCGGGCGCGTGGCGGTTACGGCAGGGGCTGGCGGGGGCGCCGACTGGGTTTTGGAGCGGTGCACCGTTGGCTCCAACGTTTGAGCCAACGATGGAACAAGCAATGGAGATGAACGGCTTTGGGCGATCGGTGCCGATGCAGTTTGAAGTTCTGGAGTTTCTAAATCGATGGCGAGATCCAGATTCTCCGGCAAGGTCATCAGTGACTCCCCATCGACGGCAACTGCGAGCGACGAGTCGCTCAGCTCGATGTTGTCGGTTGTCGTGGACAGTGGAATTTCATCTAGCGATAGGGCATCGGCAAATTCGGAGCTCAGATCTCCTATGTCGGTCACTGCAATTGAAATGGCAGGCAACACCGACACCTCGGATACCTCGGACGTCTCAGACACCTCAGACTCGATTGATAGGTCACCGAGAAGATCGACGCCTGGTTCATTTCCTGGGATGGTGGCAGTCAGACTGGCGGGGCTGGAATCGCTTTTCGCAGCAGGCGCGACGGCTGCGACCACTGCGACGTTGGGTACACTTTCTATTTTGTTCGGCGTGAGTACCTTTGGAATTACAGTTTTCGGAGGAGCTGCCAGCTTGGGAGAAGCCGCGGGTGGTTTAGAACCACCCGCCGTTTTTATCGATGGAACGCTTTGTGTGAGAATGCTGATACTGGAACTCGTATTGCCGGTCTTGGCAGCGGGCCCAAGAATCGCAGGGTCTTCAAGATACGGAAGCGCGTCTTTTGCGAGAATAATTTTTTTCTGTACCAGCTCGAGGATGGATTGCTCCATCAAAACCATTCCCTCCTTGCGAGCCGTTTGGATGATCGAAGGCATTTGGAATGTTTTTCCCTCGCGAATGAGATTGGCGATGGCCGTATTCACGATCAGAATCTCGTACGCGGCAGCCCGCCCCTTTCCTCCGGCCCGTTTGATGAGGCACTGGCTGATGACTGCCGCCAAAGACTCCGAAAGCATCGTCCGAATCATGGCCTGCTGATTGGCCGGAAATGAATCAATGATTCGATCGACCGAGGCGGCCGCCCCTCGCGTGTGGAGAGTTCCGAAAACCAGGTGGCCCGTTTCTGCGGCGGTGAGTGCCAGGCTGATGGTTTCGAGGTCGCGCATTTCACCGACGAGGATCACGTCTGGATCTTCGCGCAGGGCATATTTCAACGCATCGGAAAATGTCGGGCAGTGGGCGCCGATTTCGCGCTGATTAATTAGCGACTCGCGGCTTTCATGCACGAACTCGACCGGATCCTCGACCGTCAGAATATGGTACTTAAAATTGCAATTGATGTGGTGAAGCATTGAAGCCAGCGTGGTGGACTTCCCCGATCCAGTAGGACCCGTAACCAGCACCAGTCCTTTGGGCAGATCGGTCAGCTTGACGATCGATTCAGGAAGTCCCAGCTCCTTCATCGTGGGAATTTTTTTGGGAATGGTTCGTAGCACCGACGCCAATCCCCGCCGCGTGTAAAACATGTTTACGCGGAAATGGCCTTCCGAAATATTCATACTCTTATCAAGGTTTTTGTGGGCGACTAGTTTTTGACGTTCGTCCTCGGTCAGGATTTCAAACAGCAATTCCTGCACCTCTTCCGCCGAGAGACGGTTCGGGGAGACCACCTGAAGATCGCCGTCGACACGAATACGTATGGGTTCCCCCGCGCTGATGTGAATATCGGAGGCGTTTTCAGCAAAGGCCCGCCTAAGCTGCTCGTCGATTTTCGGCATCCGTGCCCCCGTTCGCAGCCCGCGACCGTCGATGATAGCGGACAAACCCATAGGCTCCGGCCATGGGTACGATTATCCACAAAAGCAAAACGGTATAACTCTCCGAGTAATAAAACACGTGACTGAATAATGCTTCCATGGGTTCTCTTAAACCTTATCGGACGATCGCGCAGATTTCTGAAATGGGTACGACACCGGCGACGCCCAGCCGCGTTAGCCGGGCTAGCCGCACTATTCGCCAGATGGCGGCAATGGATACCAGCACAGCCAGCGAGTCTGAGAGCGTTGGGGGACCCAGCACCCTTCCGGTAGCAAAGCTAGCCAGGTACGTCGCCAAAAACAGCTCGACGCCGCGAGCGGTCTGCCACGATCGGCTGGAGAGTAAGGCGAGAGTTCGGTTGTCGTTGCTCTGCGCGTTTGCGTGATAGGCAGCCCATAGAAAAAAAGCGACCGTCGAAAGAAACCAGGTATGGAGCCCTTCGGGCATCAGGCCGATGTCCTTCGAACCCCAGAAAATCACGAACACGAATAACTGAAGTCCAACGACCAGGAGTGCGGATCGCCAAAAACGAAAAAAGAGAATCGGCCCCCTGAACAGAAGGATCGCGAACGCAACAAGGCCCACGCCCATCGGAAATGTCGTTGCATAGCAAAAAAATATTTTACAAATTTCGGGAGTGGCGAATCCATAAAAATTTTGGCGAGAAGTGTTTCTCCATGAAGATGGTAAAAATAAAGGGGAAGAAATGTCGCAAGAAGGCTTTCCCACCGAGCAGACATCCAATTCGCCACACTTAACGCGGACTCGCCACGTGCTGTGGAAATGTAATTCAGAAAGCCGGACTGATGATTCACGAATCCGCCAAGCGCGAACCAGCCCAGCACAATCAAGCCAAACGGTATTGCGGCCTTTAGAAGAACTGCGATTTTTTGGGCGTTGCCGGTTCGCTTGTCGAAACAAACAAAGGCTAGGTAGCTAAAAGGCAATCCGAGCAGCGCAAGGGGGTGAAAAAGATAGGCCCCCGCCGATGCAATTCCGACAAAAAAAGAACGGCCGCTCATTAAGAGATAAAAAGTACCGATCGCCAATCCGGCCGCCGAAAGCTTGGGCCAAGTGAAAAATATTTCATGCAGCGTAAACGGCATGAGCGCCAGATTCGCGCAGGCTGCCACTGCAAAATAATTGCCGGACAGTAAGCGCAGTACACAATAAAAAGGAACAAAGGTCATAAGTACCGTCAGCACCACCATAGCAATCCTAAATGCCATAAACCCTTCAGGGTCAAAGGTCCGGTAGGACTGGTCAGGAGGGTCAACGGGAACATCTATGGCGGCGAGAATTGAAAGCGGTGCGACAATAAAACCGGCAAGTGGTCCGCGGGAACTGAAATGGTAAGGCGCGAAAAGCCGGTCGGCAGCACGCTCCATTGGGCTCCAGTGGTGGGCGATCATCTGAACCACGTGGTAGCCAATCCTGCTGTCGGGTCTTAGGCCCGGCTCCAGTGTGTGCGAAATGGAGTTCGCATAAAGTTCCCCCTTAGGGCCGTGCGAATAGCTGGATTTTGCGACGCCCAAGGCAATTGCGGCAACCATTACGGAGACCAGGGTCAGATTAATTCTTTCGGGCCAAATAGTGCGTGCGAGCACCCAGCAAAGCTGGACTAGGATGAGACCGCCCAGCAGTGCGGGCAGAAGTACCAACGCCAGCGGTGCCGGAGCCAACCAGTAACCAAGACCCGTTAAACCCAGAAACGCCGGTCCCACCAATGGAACCCACATCCATTCGTCACTACGCCTGTGGATCTTCACCAGAATACCCGGCGTCACGAGCACGGAAAAACTGAGTGCCGATGCGAGAATCAGGCTAACCACATTTGCCGCATTATAATAAATCGAATCGATTCCACCCGGATCAACAGCCGTAAAAAGTATCGGCCAGACCCAGCGAAAATACGGAATCGAAAAGACCCCGAGACTCAGGCAAATCAAGGTAAAACGACGATTCATTTATTCACTAGTGATCGGTCTCCGCCGCAATTAGCTCCACATGGGGGAGTCGCTAACAAGTTCCCAACGATATCCGGAACCACCGACAAATGGCAAAACTCACCGAAACTTCGTGGTTGTGCACCTCAAACCAAGCCAACTTTTAGACGACTGAGTGGACAATTTTTGTCTAAAACTGGTCCACTTAGTTGCGCGCGCTCTAAAAGCAGAAACTGTACCCGTTAAGCGAGCCGAGTTTTCATCGCACCAGCCCATACTTCGGTACGGGCCTTGCACTCTCTCCGCGCGGAGAGTTTTGTTAAATGCGAGTATGCATACGGAATACATTAATTTTCGGACTGATTGCGCACTCGACCGCGCAGATGACCGCTCGCGCCGGTTGCAATCTGGATCGGCTGAGCCTTTTATCCGGACATTTTCGGCAATCCAAGTCGTACCAGTTTGAGGAGTGGATCACCCGCTTTTCCCGCACCGCCTCGCGACTGACCGGAAAACCGATTTCCGTAACAGGTACCAAACTGCGCAACATCCGAGCCCATATCGATATGTTTTTGTATATCGGCGACATCGACCATCTCGTTCACCGGTATGACGATTCGATTAAACGGGTAGAGTCCGCATTCCTGATGCGGGAACGAAACCTTATCACGATTGCGCAACTTAAGGATGCACGCACCGAAAAAGCCATTACACAGATTCTGTTAGATGCCAACTTGCTCACCGAGTATCGGAACCAGGTCCTGACTGAGGGCTCTCCCGAGAAATTTCACCCGATGAGACAGAAGATCATCGAACACTTGGAAACGACCAATAGAAAACACGAACGAGACATCGGAAAAAACTTTCTGCAATATGAGCAGGTCCGAAGCTACTTAGCCCGTCTCAAAAGTGGGAATCCAGCAGTCATTCTGAACGCAATCCGGAGCGTCGAAAACATGGGCCACCCCTATGAGCATTTCGCCAAAAGAATAGAGAACCCCGATGACAATACTTATGGCACAGACCGATTGGACGAGGCCATAACGACCTTGGCAGGTTTGCGAGGCGCCACCCCAAGGAAAACGAAAGCGGGCCTTTCTAAGATTGGTCTCCTCTCTTCGGAAATCGAAACGCTCCTAGCCTCCCAGGATGAGGGGACTGCAACAACACTTGCCACAAAACTCGAGGTTATGGAGCACAGGCTCCGTCAGGCCAGAGAAATGGTTCGCAACGCCTCTATTTTAGATGGCGTCCTCGGAGTCCAGGATCATGACCTCGCCCATTCGCCACATCTTTTTCCGCAAACTACCAAGGAGCGCCCAAGACTAGAGGATTTGAAACAACTTTATTGGGCTAGCAAACCCTCAATGCAGGCTCACCGCAGACAGGAACTTCTTAACGAAGTGATATCGCTCGCCGACTCCACGGTGATGCTCGGCTTCCTTTCCGGCTATGTCCCAGCTCTAGCCAAAGTAACGGGACCCACCGTCAACCTCCTATCCTTCGGAAAGATTGATTCAAACACCGCCCGCCTCTTCGCCTACGATCTGCTCTCGGGTCTCTACAACGAGACCGTTATAAATCAACATTATCCGGCGTTGACACTCCTTAGACGCGCCCAAGGCGACGATGCCAAAATGGCCCGTGTGCTCGAATGGCTTTCGGCTGGTACAAAGGACGAGCTCCTAAATACCTTCGCCCGCCGGGCCGACATGAAGGACCTGTGGGAGCGCATCAAAAACCACGTGAAACCCACTGAGGGCGACACTCTCGATACTTTTTCCCTTTACCAGCGCATGGTCGAGGCCGAGAAATTCCGTAACCTGGGCTTCATTTCTGAAATTGATGATTCGTCCCGCGCACGGCGCATCTTGGTTAGTTTATTTTATGGCGGTGGAGTTGCATCGGCGATCTATTCGGCTACTGGCACAGCCGGCACACCCCCTCAAAATGACAATGGCGGAGCAGACGACGATGAAACTGACACGGAAATCTTGACCGATGTGCGCGATCTCCTCAAAGCGATCCATAAAACAAAAATCACTGAAGAGGACAAAAAGAGGATTGATCCGATTATCGAAAGACTCATTCGGCATGACAAGACGTTGGAAAGCAGGAACCAAAGACCGTAAGGATGTCAACGTCTACGATTCGGCCTGGCGGTTTCTCTTCAGAGAGCGCGGCCTGAAACATTTCTGAGTGAGTTTGAAGACAAAACGCCAATGGTGATCGACGAGGCACCGAAGGCGCCCCCCGCTCTTCGATTAAATCAAACTCCGTGTCTCCAAGGACGGAGCTTATTTAATGCAACGGATTACCAGATCAAGCCCCCAACAGAGATAAAGTTCCATTATTTTGGAATCCTTTCACGCTTTCCTGAGTCAATGGCGCGTAGTTTGATGAAATCGCTGGGCCCAGCCAAACCAATGCCATAGAATCAGGATGGTAATTCCGTGAAGACACTGCCAAATCGCATTTCGTTTTTCCTACTGGCCGCCGCTGCGATATTACCTCTCAGTGTATCCACCCTTATCCGATTTCCTCTCTTCAGCGGGGCGATACTGTCTGAAGACATTGAAATTTTCGCGCACGCCGCGAGGCTAGTAGCCGGCGGCAATGACCTATCGAATTTTGGCCACCAGTTTGCCTTTCAGGCGCTTCGCACCACTGGCCTTGACCAACCATTTTTCCATGGATCGGTGTCTGCCATACTCCCTCTCGTTGTGGCCTTCAAACTGTTTGGGGCAAGTGATCGCGTGGTCTACGGATGCCAGGCAATATTTTGTATCATACTCCTTTTGGTTTTTATTCGCCGATTAGGATCAATCTCACAGGCGGCCTTGCTCTTTGCAATAGGTTCGACTCTGGGTTGTTGGGATCGTTCGGCCCATGCATCGTTCAACTCTCTCCCCGCGGTGATTGTCTTTTGCGCACTCTGGGAATCGTGGAGTAAGACTTGCTCACTCGCTCGCTCTGCGTTTCTCGGCGCGGCGGTTGGAGTGGGATGCACGTTTCGCCCGGAGTGCCTGTTGCTTCTTGTTTACCTGTGTGCATTCTGGCTGATCTCCGAAAAGAGAGACCTGCGACAGATAGCCTGTTGCATAGGATCGTTTATGTTGCCAATAGTTATCGTTGGCGCAGTGCGATCGGGCTTAAAAGCAGGTGATACCAGCGACTATCTCTTCTTCAACGGCGGGTCCAATGTCTATGCCTGGGGAATGGAGACGGTCGGATTGCCAAGATTCATCAGCCTCACAGAGCTGCTCGCCGCACCTAGTTACCGGATGGCACTTCTAAACAAAATCTACCGTTCATTTGGAAGTTTCTTCGCGCTAAAGTCTGCCTACTTTGAACGTCCGGATTGTCTGCTTCTCGCAGTTGCACTGGTTGGCAATCTGACAAGGGTGCTTTCGTGGAGACGCTATCTGCCCGTCTATTTTTTATTACTGTGCATCGGAATCGAAACCGCTTTGATTCTCGAATTTCCGAGATACTACGATATTTTGTCTACTGTGCTTTTATTGTGTCTTTGGCAAGACTGTCAAAACTTTTTCCGCCATTATATAGGGATGCTTAGGATTCTCTTAATGATTGCAGTGATACCATTAGGAGTATCAACCAACGCCACTTGGCGCCAAAACGACGCCGCTTTTCGCCACCGAACAGCGACTCTGGCTCAACTCGAATCTGCAGATCGAATCATCTCCAAGAAGTCTTTGATCGTGAGCGATCAGCCTCACCTGTGGTCGTGGTACAAGCAAAGAGACCGCACGGTTTACATCCCAACCGGCTATCCGACGACGCTTCAAATGCTCATCGGTCGCTACCCAGACACAAGCGTGGTGATTTTTCTCGGCCACCAACGCACTTATGGTTCACTGAGAGAGTTTATTGCAGTTCAAATGAAATTGGTGAATGAGGGTCCGGAGATATACCTTCCGAAATCGAATCAAACCGCTCAATCTGAAAAATAAACATTAACAGTGGTTTAAGGTCTAGGGGATTTGAACCCCGGACCTCTTGCTCCCGAA
>CAZRVZ010000059.1:0-7020 GCA_964603655.1 uncultured Pseudobdellovibrionaceae bacterium
GCGTGCAATGACTTCGAGAAGGGCTCTTCCCAAGCCTTCGAAAAGGTATAGCCCCTCGGTTCGGCAGAGAGTTTGGAATTCTTCTAAATATGGCCGGGCCGAACCGGACCCGTTATGTGACTACCCGATAAGCAGGGAAAAACCTCTCCGAGGCGCAGAACACTCATGTCAAATGCCGGTTTTTCCGATGAGTAACCGATGTCATGCACTCGGGGAATGAAAATTTATGCTTCGCAATCGGGTATGGCCGAGATGCTCATTGCGGCTGCGATAGTAACTGGGCTCGCTGTCATGTCGTTCACCACGGGAATGTCCTCCCGCATCGCCGACTCAAAGAAAATCGAGCGAATCAATCGCCTGGAGGCGTTTTACTCGGGCGAATTGGCCGCGTGGAATGCTTACTTGAGAACGATTGACGGCATGGGACCCGGTGCGTCAGGCGTTACAATTGTTTTGGACAATGAACCCTTTCGTGACATCGCATCGAGTCTGCCCGCCGAGAACTATTCCGCAAGTCCGGGCTATGCCTTGAGTGTCCGAACCACCCAACAAAGTGCGCCGATCGCACTCCTAGTGCGTCGCCACAATGCTGCAAATTTCCAAGCCGTCTCACCCAATGCCTCGACCCATTGCGGAAAACTCAAATTTTCCGCATCTGGAAAAAAATACCGAGTGTGCCTTTTTAAGGCCCCACCCTCTCCTCCACCAAAAAAAGGCATGACCATCGCCACCAACTACAATCTCACGGCAGTGATCATCGGAGGAAAAATCTACGCGTGGGGGGTGCCCGAAGGTAATTATCCCCTGGGAGTTCATCTCGTTGACACCAGCGAACTTCCTGCCAACACAAAATGGGCGCAGATAGGCGGAAATGGAATTTGCCCTGCAGATTGGCAGTGCCGATTCGGTTTTAACGCAATTACCGAGGGCCAGGAATTGGTCGCAATTGCCTGTTTGGGAGGAACGAACAATAACGACTGCCAGTGGAAGGCACGAAAGGTGGAAATTCGTGATTCAACCGGGACGCTTCTAAAGATAGCGGATCAACAGGGTTCGATGTACATCGATTCTCGCGGGCGATTGCTGGATCGACGGCACTACACCCCTGAGGGAAGCCCGATCGGCGAAATACCGGAGGCCATGGGCCTCCAATGGAAAGCCTTATCCGTAGTCCAGGCCGGTGACCATTGTGCCCTTGCCGAAAACGGCCAGGTATTTTGTTATGATTTGGATGGCCAGGGCCATTCCAGCGTAGGTACCCTGGATGGGTTTCGGGCACTCGATCTTTCCCAACTCCTTCCTAATGAGAAGGTCATTCAGTTGAGTGCATCCACCTCGACCCAGTGCCTTCTCACCGACCTGGGAAATGGCTATTGTTTTGGGATAGGCGGTTCCTCTGGTGGACAACAGAATCAGGCCAATTTCAAAGATCTGACCCATCCCTCTCGCCGATTGAATATGGATAATGCCGTGGGCAGCAAAAAGATTGTCTGGCTCTCTGCGCCGACTCCAGGATTGGCCATCACCGAAGACGGAATAGGCTATATGTGGGGCGAATGGTGCGGCTCGGGCGTGGTCGATCCCGCCCCGATTTACAGCAGTACCCTCCCTCAACCTTTTCGTTGGAAAATGCTGCTAGCAGGGGAGGCAAATTCTTTTGCCTGTGGCTTCTCAGAGGCGAATGACTACTACTGCCTCGGCAGTAATCAGTTCCACCAATTCGGCGATGAAACGTCTACCGAAAGAGTGAGCTGCCTTCCTCATCCAGTGAAAAAAATCTGGTAAAAAAACGCAACTCAGGTGGGCGACACCGCCCCCTAAAGCTGAGAATTCCAGCGGCAGTTGGAGTTTGTAAAACTCATCACGAATTCATCTCCCAATGTCGATACTCCCTGTCGCTCGAAATTTCTCAGTTTAACCAGACCCATTTGTCGGAAACTTTCCCTTTTTTTAACGAGTCAAGCACCTCTTTTTGACTATGAAATAGAAGCGATGCATCAGAGATAAACGCTGTTTCAGCTACCGCCACGCCAACGATTCAATATCATTCCTGAATCAAATGCATGACGCGTCGGCTCATCGCGTCATAACAGTGCGTCATAACAGCTCCGAGGCGCAGTTATTATCTCAAGTTACGGACCCGTTCTGACGATAGCGGGACATGATGAAAACTATACTTGTCGTCGGCGCGTTGATTGCCAGTCAGGGCTATGGTGCGCCCACCAATTCAACGGTAATCCAGGTTCTGGCGGACCAGGTTTTTGCACTCGTCAGTCAGGAAAAGCCGGGTGACTGGAATCTCGATGATCGGATCTGTATCACGCGCGAAAAGGAGAAGGTGGCCTGCGGTATCGTGGTTCAGACGGCGCCCAAGGCTGCGAAGGTAAAGCTGAATTTTCAGTATAAAACGGTGAAGATCGGCGATGCGGCGGTGAGTGACGATTCCGATCGGGCGCCGGCCAGTGTTGACAGCACATCGACGCTTTCAGTGGATCCTGGGTCTCGACTCAATGTTTTGTTCGGTATAAAACAGAATCTGTCGGCGGCAATTCCCTTTGTGCACGTTCAAATCATCTCCAACAATCACCTGTCGCTCGGCGTGCAAATCGACAAGTTCAGCGTGAAGATCCCCGATACGGTGAATACCGTCACCACGATGGGGGCGACATTCAACGCCAATGTATACGGTTCCGGACCCTTTACGGGCTTCTGGTTTCAAGGGGGGACTGGGTTTCATATCCTTTCCACCGCATCCACGGGATTGGCCCAGACATCCTATGCTCCCACATTTGTTGGGCTCCTAGGATGGCGTAACAAATGGGCCTTGGGTTTAAATATCGGAATTGGGCTTGGAGTCCAATACTTCCTACTGCCGGCCGGAATCGCTGCCGAGTTTACGTTTAGTGCCCTTCAACCGCTACTTTCAGTTGATATCGGTTTTAACCTGTAAAGAGTTGTCACTTCTCTGGGCGTCTCTGACCCAGTTCGATGACGGCGCCCACGAGCCTGCGTACACCCTCGAAGAGTTCCCCGAGATCAGCATTGTCATACATATAGGCGGGAGTGGTAACGATGCTATGGGGCGCATCGATATGGCACTCCTCGACTCGGGTTTCGACGTGGCGGTGTCCCATCTTTTCGATGGCCCGGCTTGCGTCACTCTCGCGGCCGACACTGAGTTCAAGCGGGTGCCGCCTGAGCGCGAGGCCGATGATCACAGGAGCAATGCAGATTGCGCCGATTGGCTTACCGGCATCGAAAAACTGGTTCAGTATACGGTGAAGGACTGCGTTTACAGTGCCGGCCGCGCCTTCTTCGGCGAAGGTGCACAGGTTCTTGGCTGCTCCGAAACCGCCCGGAAGGATGATGCCAGAAAACGACTTCGGGTCGAGAGTTTCAAGCCTTTTGATTTGGCCGCGGGCGATTCGTGCCGATTCGATGAGCATGTTGCGCGATTCTTTCATCACCCCTTGGGTGAGGCAGTTCACGACGTCCGTTTGAGGCGCATCCGGTGCGAAACACAGAAAAGGAGTTTTAAAGACGGAAAGTGCCCACAACACCGCGACACTTTCGCCAATCTCGCTGCCATCGCGATAACCGGAGCCGCATAATACAATTGCGATTGGGTTCACTGATTGATTCCTCATGGGTTTCCCCGGGTTCTGTTCAGGGATTGTTTGAATAACTTCATTTTTTTCTTTGAAGCCGCGCAAGGTTTCGTTTTTCGTCTCTCTCCTTCGTGGACGCCCGTTTGTCATAATGCTTCTTGCCTTTGCCCAGTCCGAGCTCCGTCTTGACGAACCCCTCTTTAAAATAAAGTTTCAGCGGGAGAAGCGTGTACCCTCTGATCTCTAATTTGGACCAGAGCTTTTGCAACTCGGCCTTACGAAGAAGTAGCTTCCGCGTGCGAAGCGGCTCGTGGTTTTGAGAGTTTCCATGGGAGTAGGCGCTGATATGGGCATTGAGAAGCCACAATTCCCCTCCCTTGAGAACTGCGTATGCATCCCTAAGACTGGCCTTGCCCTCGCGAAGAGCCTTTACTTCTGTGCCAGAAAGCACCAGGCCCGCCTCCCAGCGCTCTTCGATGGAGTAATCATGGAAGGCCTTGCGGTTATCGCAAATAATCTTGATGCCAGCCATCAGCGCCCTTCTTCGCTGGTGACAAGGCCCATGGAGATGACGATTTTAAACGCCTCCTGCACCGATATATCCAGTGTTTTTAATTCCGTTTCCGGCACGAGAAGGTAAAAACCGGAAGTGGGGTTGGGAGTGCAGGGCACGAAAACGCTCGTGAGATCGCGGTCGGTTAATTTAAGCTTTGGATCGGGACGACCCGTTCGAAAGCCGACGGAGTAGACTCCGGCGCGGGGAAACTGGACTAGCACCACTCCGTGGAACTGATCGCCTCTAGGGCTGATGATCGTTTCCAAAAACTTTTTGATACCGCTGTAGAGTCCCCCCACGACGTGAATTTTTCTGAGCCAGGAATCGATGAAGTTGACCACCCAGTTTCCCATCATGTTTTGGGTGAGCGCACCCACCAATAGAATGACGGCAATAGCGATGAGTACGCCGAAGCCCTGAAATGTGAACGGCAACTCTGGTAGGAAACGCGAAACACTATTGTCGATGGAGCCGATGAGCCACAGCAGAATATCCATCGTGGCGACCAAGGGGACCAGGATTAAAATTCCGGTTACGAATGCGCGTCGAATCTGTTTCATGAGCAGTCCCTCGCCATCTTGTTAACTAGTCGCATGTTATCGATGAGTCGCGTTTGTCCCAGCCTGGCCGCGATGAAAAGCCTAGCTCTGGAGATGGAGCCCATAACAGTATCCGGTGACTGTGGCATCAGATCGGATTCCGAGGCAACGCTGACATAATCTATTAAAAATTCAGGACCGAGTGTACCCAGCGCGGATTTCACAATTTCTCCAACTGTCGCCGTTTGTGCACAGTCCGCCGCTGCCAAAAGGCTTTCAAAAAGCCGAGGAGCGATCTGCCGTTCACCTGGCGTGAGGTATCTGTTGCGAGAGGAAACCGCAAGCCCGTCCGTCTCTCGCACGATGGGGTGCGATAGTATTGAGATGGGCAGGTTAAAGTCGCTGACCATTTGGCGGATAACAGCTAGTTGCTGGAAGTCCTTTTCGCCGAAAACGGCCACGTCGGCCCGAGTAATTTCAAACAGCTTCAAGCAAACGGTCGCGACTCCTTGAAAGTGGCCCGGCCGGAATTCGCCGCAGAGGCGATTGGCCAGCGGACCCACCTGAACCCGTGTTTCGAAACCATCGGGGTAAAGATCACCGGCGCTCGGCGCAAAAAGAAGATCGACCCCCTCGTTTTTCAAGAGCTCGCTATCGGCCTCGAATGGGCGAGGATACCGGTTGAGATCGTCCGTGGGGGCAAACTGCATTGGATTTACAAAAATACTGACGATAGTCCGATCGGCCAGGGATTTCGCCAGTTGAACGAGTCGCAAATGCCCTTCGTGCAGGCAGCCCATCGTCGGAACGAAGGCGGTTTTTCCCTCAGACCTCCAGCGAAGCGCCGTTGCCTGGGTTATTTCGGGGGAGTTGAGCGTTAGCATAAAAGGTGTGGGTGGTACCCGGAAAGGCGTGCGTTCGGACTTCGTCTGCATACTGGGCTACAGCCCGAGTAATTTCGGTGTGAAGTTCCGCAAAGCGCTTAACGAACTTAGGCTTGAAGTTGGGGTTTAATCCCAACATATCGTGATAGACGAGAATTTGCCCGTCACACCGGCTCCCAGCGCCGATACCGATGGTGGGAATCGTCAGTCGTTCGGTAATCGATTGCGCCAGCTCAAACGGTATCCCCTCGAGCACAATCGCATAGGCACCAGCATCCTCGACGGCCAGTGCGTCTTCTAGAATAGAGTTACGGGCCTTTTGAGTTTTTCCCTGGATCTTATAACCACCGATCGCGTTTACACTTTGGGGCATCAGTCCGACGTGTCCCATGACCGGAATGCCCAGTTCGACGAGCTTTGAAATTGTTTGTGCCATAGAGGTGCCGCCCTCAAGTTTTACCGACTGGGCGTGACCCTCGGCAAGCAGTCGGCCGGCCGATCGGATGGCGGTGGGAATATCGGGCTGGTAACTCAGAAACGGCAGGTCGGCCACCAGGTGCGCGTGTCTTAACCCACGCGCCACACATGCCGTGTGGTAAACCACGTCGACCAGGCTCACTGAAAGGGTACTCGCGTGACCCTGGATCACATGGCCCAACGAATCCCCGACCAGAACGATGTCCACCAGGGGGTCGACGAGCTCCGCGCTCAAATAATCATAAGCAGTTATCGCCACCAAAGGGGAGCCGCCTTTGCGTTTTAGTATATCGATCGCCGTCAGGCGTTCGGGCGTGGGAGTGTTAGTGGGCACAGGCATGGCTCGACTATACTCAAAGTTGGGAGCCCAGTCCATTGAGGGAGGGGGGAGCCGGGTTTAGCCCACCGGAAGGGGCCAGGTATCACGGACTAATACGTGGTCCCTTTGAGTGGGCCTAATGCGACGACAGAACAATTTACTTTGGTCAAATTCATCGTAGACTTGGGCTCCGGGTGGCTTCGGGAACTATTAGGCCCAGTCAAAGGGACCAGGTATTGAAGGATAAGCTCGGGGCATCGCTCGAGAGCGAATCGCAGCGCACGGACATCAAAGTGATCCTGATGGTTATGCGAGATGCAAACGGATCGCGTTCCGTTAAGAGCATCCTCCAACAGATGTCCGTTATCGGGAAAGGGAAACCACGACCGGAAAAGAGCGCCTTCGAGAGAAAACCAGGGATCCATCAGACATCCTTCTCTCTTCGGTGATTCGATCTTGAGGCAAGCGTGGCCGAAAAATCGGACACGCGACGTGGCATCCAGTGCATTTATTGGCTAGTCCGTCATTGGGATACCATTAGTCGACATTGAAAATTAAGTTCTTTCAGGAAAGGGAAACTCCTGCCGCGAAAGGTGTCCAGCGGTTCACCATTCGTGGCGCAGCAATTCTCGGTGAA
>CAZRVZ010000060.1:0-22571 GCA_964603655.1 uncultured Pseudobdellovibrionaceae bacterium
CTTTTTAAGCTTTCGACTCGGAATAATCGTGATGAGTTCACGAGTATCATCATCGAGGTCCTTGAAAGGGACAAAATGCGGGTATTGGTTGAGCTCAAGGATGTAGACTTTTTGGCCCAAATATTTTGGGTTCGGATTCTCCACAATATCATCGACTTTATCATCCGCAATCGCTTCCAAGACCTGTTCAAAAGAAACGTTTCGCTCAATCTTTAGCTTTTGGTTCTTTGCAACCTTCCAACTAAACTTCACAAGCCCATTGTCTGACATTTAATGTACAATGTCAACTTTAATTTAATCGAGCACGCTAACAAGCGCATAACATATCGCGTCATACATGAAATTCTCCCTATGACCTTCACGCAGCGACTGCTTCCGTATGTTCTGGGCTAAGTTCATTGGGGGTTCCCATCCAGTCGAGTTCACCAAAAGCCTTGAACAGGGATTCACTCTCAAGGACACCGGAGGGAAGCTCAAACCCTCGAGGGAAGACAACCAGGCAACAATCGGGATGTTCTCTGTCGGGTCCAATTTGGTTCTTAAGGCCCAGTAGTAATTGCAGTTCGTTCGTTCCAATGTGAGAGAGAAGTCGCACCTCGCAATCCAAAACACGCGCGGCGATAGCCACAGCTCCAAGGGCGTGTCCCACATCATGATGGCAATACCGAAACGCCCGTTCGCCATATTTCCAGGCTTCTCTCCAATAGATTGAGCTAAGTGCCACAAAGAAACTTTCCTTAGGAAGTTTCTTTGTCATTTCCTCCCAAAGGGAAACCGGAAATTGAGCTCTTACTTCGAGCAAATGTTCTTTCGGCGCATAGTGTGCCACCATCGGAGCGTCGCAAAGGTCCTTCGTGGGACCAGAAATCAAATACGCTTCTGTTGGATGGAGGTTTCCACTTGAGGGATTTACCCGCAATGCCCAAGCGGAATCTTGGAAGCTTTTCCAAGCAGAAAGGCCCAAGCAATCTTGAAAAAGTTGCGAAATCATGTCCAGCGACAACGGATGAATAATTTTTTGCGGTGCGCATTCTTTGGGAAATAATTTAAGGGGGATTTCCTTTGCGCCCTGATACCTGCGAAAAGGATTCGGTTGATTGGCCCAATCCAAGTAACCAGGACCCGGCGCATAATGGGTTAAACCATGCTTGCTTAATTCGTGGTACTCAAATACCTCTTCAACACAAGAGCGCAAGGGCTTCTGCTTCAAGGCTGGACCGGCGCGCATCTTGACTCCCCTCTCAATTATGCAATAACCACACTCAAATTGAGGGAGCTGCATGCATGCGGCTGAGAGGCCCAATCAGATTGGGCGACCAAACTTGATCCAGGTAATACTGGCGAAAGGAATTCGATGAGTCACCCATTTTTCTTATATTTAACCCTGTTTTTATCGTTCTTGAATTTCAGTCTGGCGGTTGCAGCTCCTCAGGTCGTCATCTACGCCTATGACTCTCTCGTCGGGAAAGCGTCGCTGGGTGAGGCGCTGCGAAAGGAGTTCGAAAGAACGCATGACGCTTCGGTCTCGTTTGTTCCGTTCGGAAGCGCTGGCGAAGCCTTGAATCAGATAGTGCTCGAGGGATCCAAAACTCGCGCCGATCTCTTAATGGGCATCGATAACAGCCTACTCGCGCGAGCGGTGGCGACCGGGCACTTTCGTGAGCTTGATAAAAAACATTATTGGGAGCCCTTTGATTACGGATTTCCCACGCTGGTTTACGATCAAACTCGGTTTTCACCCAAGCCAGGAGTTACCCTATTATCCATTTCGACTGAAAAAAAACTCCGAAAAAAAATTGCCTTGATCGACCCCCGGACTTCTTCTCTCGGGAGACTCTTTCTCGTTTGGACCGAGGCCCTGATTCCATCGGTAAAGTTTGTCGAGTTTTGGAAATCCATTGCCCAAAACTCGTTGACCATTTCACCGGGGTGGTCCGGCGCATACTCTCTATTTACTCACAAAGAGGCGGACCTAGTTCTCTCGTACACCACGAGCCCTGCCTATCACATGCACTTTGAAAAGAATGAAAACATTAAGGCGCTCATCTTTTCCGAAGGGCACATTCGCCAAACCGAAGGCGTTCTGTTTACTCGCTATTCAAAGCAACCGGTCTTGGCTCAAAAACTGGTCGAAACGCTTTTGGGGCGCGAAATCCAAACCCTCATCCCGTTGACGCAATTTATGTACCCGGTGCGCGACGATGTTAAACTTCCGGCCGTCTACGCTCGGATTACCAAGCCGGTCCATTGGATAGACCCGCAAATTCCGGCCGATCTTTCACCGCTCATTAAACGCTGGAACGAAGCGATGACACAATGAAGTTGTGTCAGGTCATAGGTCTCCTCGGCGCCTTGCCCCTACTCCTGTTTTTCTATTTTCCCCTGCTCAAACTTCTCTCCGATGGGATTCTGGGTTCTTCTGGTGCGTTTTCCTATCTCTCCCCTGAATTCTGGAGATTGGTTTGCTTCACCTATGGACAGGCCATCCTCAGCACGGTGCTTTCGTGTGTAGTGGGAACCGCGCTTGCCCTCGTTTCTTCCGATTGGGAGTTTTTAGGAAAAAAAGTTATTTGGACGTTGAGTCTGCTCGGATTTGTTTTGCCCGCCATCATCGTGGTTAACGCGATGGTTCTTACGTGGGGAGCTTCGAGCGTTTTTTCAAGGCCCCTGAATGTTTTAGGCATCTCATCATTCGCCTACGGTATTTCCGGAATTCTACTGTGCCATGTGTTTATGAACTTCCCGCTTTTCTTGAAAAACATGACCTTAGCACTCCGAGAAAATGGGCGGTCCGAGGAGATGTCGGCCATGTCGCTCGGCGCAAGTCGTTTGCGTACTTTGATTTTAATCACGCTGCCCAAAACGGGAGCGACGCTTCTTCATACAGGACTGCTGTCATTTGTCCTCTGCAGCTCGAGCTTTATGGTTGTACTGCTTTTGGGCGGAGGTCCTCGTTATTCAACACTCGAAGTCGCCATCTACCAGGCAGTTAAAGTTGAGCTGGACATTCCCTTGGCCTGCCGATTGGCCGTGTTTCAGATCGCCGTAGGGGTTCTACTGTTTGGAGTCTTAAGCAGAGTCGGTCGAACGCGTGTTCCAATGCAATCGCACTGGACTCCAATCTTTGCTCCGCGTTCATCTCGAAACCGTCGATTAGGGCTCTTGATAGCTTGGGTCACATTTATCGTTTTGGTCGTCGGCCCCCTAGGCACCCTCGCGCTGGACGGCCTTTTTCAGAGCCCGACATTGGACTGGGAATCGTTAGCAAACGCGATGGGGGGGTCACTCGCACTCGCCGTGCGAACCGCTACTTTTTCACTGACTGCCGCCCTCTGCCTAGCCTACGCCGCCCGGCATGGCTCCGACAGACGGCGCCGAGTAATTGAGGTTTTTTCAACCCTTCCGATCGTGATTTCATCCATTCTCCTTTCGCTGGCATGGATGGTGACCTATCGAGATTGGTTTTTCGATCACCGGGGCGATCCCAATTTGATCGCCTTGGTCCAGTCAATTGGCGTCCTTCCGATGGTTTTCAGAGTGATTGCCGATGCCCTGACGAGAATCCCCGATGAAACCATCCATTCGGCGCAATCACTGGGCGCATCCGGGATGCAAATTTTTTGGTGGGTGGAACTTAAATCCCTTCGAGCCAGTCTTTTTTTGGGGCTGTCTCTGGCGATTGGTTATTCAATCGGTGAGGTAGGTTCTCAGTTGATGCTCTTGGATGAACACCTCTTAACACTTCCACTTTTAATATACCGGCTGATGGCCAGGTATCAGTTTTCCGAGTCCGGATTCGTCTCGGCAATTCTATTGTTATTCCTAGCAGTAATATTTGCTATTTCGCAGAGAGTGGAAACAAGGAGGGCACAGCGGTGGACTTAATCAAGGGCTTAACGATAAACAACCTTCATCTTCAACTGGGAAAATTCTCGTTGTCGGTGTCGTTGATAGAGGTGGCTTCGGGAGAGATCCTTTCGGTTATCGGACCCAGCGGCAGCGGAAAGTCATCACTCTGTTTAGCTATCGCGGGGTTTTTGCCGATAATGGATGGAATCATCGTTTCGCCTACAAATAATCGTCTCCAAACCCTGCCGCCGGAGCGCCGCGGAGTCGGAATCGTGTTTCAACGGCCGGCACTCTTTCCCCTCATGTCTGTTCGCGAGAATATCGAATTCGGGCTTCGGGTACGCGGAATTACACGCCTCGCTCGCAGGGCAATATCCGAGAAATGGTTAGCCCGGTTGCAAATCGAGGAACTTGCCGATCGAATGCCGTTCGAACTTTCCGGTGGTCAGGCGCAGCGCGTGGCGTTAGCGCGGGTATTTGCGGTGGGTTTTCAGGTGTTAATTCTCGACGAACCCTTCTCCTCGCTGGATCCGCCGCTCAGAAAATCCCTCCGCGAACTCGTCTCCCAACTGGTGAAAGAGCACGGTGTGAGCTGCTTGATGGTTTCCCACGACAAAGAGGACGTGGTCTCGCTGAGCCACCGGGCTGTCGTTCTTGAAAAGGGAAAGCCCTCGTATCTGGGAAACCTCGCCGAAGGCCGTCGCGAATGCCCCTGGCTCGATCGATTTTTGGACTAAATTCTGTTGGTGTCTGGTACTCTCACCAAAATGAAAACCTTCGATCGTGATCCGTTTACGTGGCGTTACCCAGAAATTGAGCCCCATTTTCAGAGCATGCTCAATGTATCCAAAACACATTCACTCTATTACGAGGAGTCAGGGAATCCACGGGGAAAACCGATCGTCTTTGTACACGGCGGTCCCGGTGGGGGCACTGAGCCCAAACACCGTCAGTTTTTTAATCCAGAGCAATACCGAATCATCCTTTTCGATCAACGCGGCTGCGGCAAGAGTACCCCATTCGCTTCGCTTGAGGAAAACACAACGTGGGACCTCGTGTCCGATATGGAACGCATTCGCGAACAACTCAAAATAGAACGCTGGCACGTATTTGGAGGCTCTTGGGGCAGCACTCTCGCACTAGCCTATGCCGAAAAGCATCCTGACAGGGTCAGTGCGCTCATTCTTCGCGGGATTTTTCTTTTGAGAAAACGGGAGATCGATTGGTTTTACCAGGATGGAGCCAGCCGAATCTTCCCCGACGCGTGGGAAGCGTACGAGGCTGCTATCCCCGAGGCGGAGCGCTCCGATTATTTAGCCGCCTATCACAAGCGACTCACCTCTCCCGACGAAAAAATCCGATTGGCTGCATGCCGCGCCTGGAGCGTCTGGGAAGGGAGCGTTAGCAAGCTCTACCCGGACGCCTCGTTTATCGATCATTTCTCGCAGCCGGACTTTGCTCTCGCCTTCGCCCGCATCGAGTGCCACTATTTCGTAAACAAGGGATTTCTCGACACCGACGATCAGCTCTTGAGGGATGTCGGAAAAATCCGCCACATTCCGGGCTCGATCATTCAGGGCCGGTACGATGTGGTGTGTCCCATGGACAGCGCCTGGGCATTGCACCGGGCCTGGCCCGAGGCGGAATTTGTTTGTGTTTGGGATTCGGGCCACGCTGCCGGAGAGCCAAGCCTCTGCCGCGCGCTTGTCGCGGCGACAGATAGGTTTGCGTTTGCTGGTTGAATCCAGACTGGATTTAAATACACCGGAACTATTTGGTCGTAGAGGAAACGTCGCTAACCGATGGCGCCAAATTCTCCCGCCTGGCGATGGAATCCTCGAGTTGAAAAACGCGATCCATCAGTTTCCGACGAGCTTGGGGGGGCAGGCGATCGAGCGCGTGAGCGCACTCGACGTCGTGATAGTTTTGAAGACAAAAATGGGAGATTCTCATTAGCGATGTCTCGGTCCGGGACTGAGTAAATAAAAAAATTGTTGAGACTAGAATTGCGATGTAGAGGCTGCCAGCTGAGAGGAGTCGCGATGGCCCCTCCGACCACCGACGAACCACGAAGAACTGCTGAACGGCGAGTGCGGCAACCGTTAGCCCGCAAAGCGTTACAAGGTGTTCACCCACGATCTGGAGCAGTCCCTGGGAGAGGCCAGTCTCAATTCGAATCAGAGTAGCGCTCGCGAGCGCAAACGAAACAAACGTTCCCAATGCCGACGCACCCAGAGTGATCGTCGTCAGATCCAGATCCGCCCAGTGCCAGCCCGTACTTCCTAAGACGAGGGGTTGCTTCATTCGAACGAGAAGCGAATTCATCGCGTGGCACGCAGCTCGTCGGGCACGGATGCCCCAAAAGCCCGAGGGACTGACATCCAAAACAATCGGAATCATGAAAAGGCTCAGGAGCCGAACCAAAAATCCCGCCTCTATCCAACAGGAGATACTCAGTCGGTTTTCCTCTTCGGCTAGGCGAATTTCGACGAACGTCACGAAGAGCTTCGGGTTGTCTCCCAATCGATAAATCCGGCGCTTGCCTTTAAAATGAACAAGCCCAAAACGGTGTTCGCCCGCCCAATGTTCGATGACCGACCAGCCCTCGCCCCGCAAGGAAAACTCGCGCGACCAATGGCCATTACGATCGAAACCTTCATTGAAACTTTTTTGGGTAAAATCCCTTCTACTCACTTAAAACATCTCCCGCGTCCGTCACAGGCCGGACGAATCCTTGGCGCCATTTCTTGCAGTTTTCATACCGAAATGTCAGTTGAACTATTCCCGATAAAAGGTGGCCCAAAATACACGACAGCCGGAAGCGACCTGGAGTCCCTTCCGGCTGTCCAGAACCGAACGACGATGGCAAAGAAAAGCTGATTCGTTCAGGGTATTGGGGAAATCAGGAAAGCAGCCATCGAAAGGTTCTGTTTTTGCGACTCACTTTAGTCTTTAGGTATGCAAAACTCCTTTGTGCCAGTCCAAGTTCTATAAAGGATTTAGAGCAACCTGCGTGCCACGGACGGGCTAATTCGAGCATTCTATAAAAGGGTGTGTTTTCAGCTGATTAGAGCGTCGGCAGGGCTACGGCTGTTTTTGTATCCAGCCTGTCCACGCCGCAAAAAGGCGTCACCGGGTGACAATTAGGGCTGCCGCACGGCGCTCGTTCACGATGTGAAAAGCGCGCTCTATCCGGTCGGCGTCGCTAGAAGATATACCGATGGATTTGGCAACCGCCCGTCTGAAGCCAATTGCCATCCCACTCCCCGTTTGATACGCAGTGAACAACTCAAGGAGGATTCCGTGCGTAATTTTTGTTTGTTAACTTTTCTGCCCCTCTTCATTGGCTTTCTCACATCCTGCGGCTCAAAGCCCGGGTCGGTGACTCAGCCGCTCAGCGCCGATCAAAAGGCCGAATTTGACCAGACAGTAAAGGCGATTGGTAGCGCCGAACGGGCGTCCGAATTGGCCAATCAGGCGCGACAGAGGCCCGCGTCCAAGGCTGGTAAAGCAGTTGCCACTTTCCCGCAGGAGATGATTGATCGTCTGAAACAGTGCGAGTTCGAGGTCAAGAATCCGAAGTCGATGAATTTAAGTCCTGGCGAGGAGGTTAAGTCCGAAATCGATATCGGACTCAAGCTCAAGGGGGATAAATGCCCGGTCTCCTTCGACCTCTCTCTGAACGGTGAGTTTGAAATCAGCCCGACCCTTACTAAAGCCGACCTGAAGTTTTCGTACGATTATTCGGTAATCGATTCCCAATTCGAATCGTACGTCGATGTCACAGAAATGTCCGCGAGCGGTTCGGGAAAATTTTCCAAAACCGAATCGGAAGTTTCCGGTGACTTCGATATTCGTGGTAGCGCGAAATCTAAAAAGCAGGGGGCTCTCAAGTTTTATGTGGTCAGCAAAATATCCGGCCCGAACCAATCAGCTTCTGGAGAATCGGTGTTTGGGGTTGAGTATTCCGATCACACGGCGGAGCTTAAGGACGTGCTGACAACCACGAATGGTGTTGGATCGCGTGCGTATACCCTCAATGGTGAAAAAATTACCGAGGATCAGTTTCGTAATTACATTCGCGATCTGGGCTCACTCGGGCAGAGCACCGATCAAAGCCTTTCGGGTGAGTCGAAGGGCCCGACTCCGATCTCCGAAAGTGAACCCTCGCCCAAGCCGTGAGTTTCCCGCGCACGCTAAACGCCTGGGCCGCTCCCAAAAAGGGGGCTCAGCTCACGCTTCAGTCATTTCCCCTGCGCGATCTCGATTCGCACGAAGTCTTGATACGGGTCCAGGCCTGCGGGGTCTGCCACAGCGATATACACCTGATTAATGATGACTGGGGGATTTCCAAGTTTCCCCTGGTCCCGGGCCATGAAATATTTGGCACCGTCGTGGCCAGGAGCAGGGACGCGGTTTTGAAGGAGGGCGCATTTGTGGGGGTGGGCTGGCAGCGGAGTGCGTGCTTCGAGTGTCATGATTGCATCAATGCCAATGATAATCTTTGCGAGGTGAATCGCCTCACGACCTGTGCTGATCATTTCGGCGGCTACGCCGACTATCACATTACCGATTCCCGTTACGCCTTTGAGATTCCGACCGCGTTGGCCGAGCCAAAAAATGCGTCCCTTATGTGCGGCGGGGCCACCGTCTTTACCCCGCTCTGCGAATTTATGAATCCCAGAGAAAAGGCTGCGCGCGTCGGAATTGTGGGTTTTGGTGGACTGGGTCACATTGCCGTAAAACTGGCCGTCGCCATGGGTTACTCGGTGACGGCCTTCTCCTCTTCCAAAAGTAAAGGGGATGAGGCCGTATCGATGGGTGCCGACTCGGTTGTGAATTCGACTAGTGCAGAGTCCATTGAATCGGTGGGAAGAAAACTGGATCTCGTTATAGTAACGGCAAACGTCGACCTTCCTTGGCCGTCGTTTCTAAAGACGCTTCGCTCCGATGGGACGCTCTGTTTTGTGGGGATTCCGCCCAGTGACTTAACATTTGGCCTGTCGGAGATTCTCGGTAAAAGATTACGCGTTGCGGCAAGCCCGATTGCCAGTCGGTCCCGAATCCGCCAGATGCTTGAATTCTGCGCAGCCAAAGGGGTTGTGCCTCAAAGCGAGCTCTTTGCGATGACCCAGGTCAATGAGGTTCTTGGCCGCGTGAAGGAAAACCGCACCCGCTATCGCGCGGTGCTTACCGCCTAAGGCGGTTTTTCCGGTACAATATATTTATCTATGCGCCTGAAGCTGCTGGTCAGTAACCTCAAGAACGAAAAACAACCCGACTCCAAAATCCTGGAGCTGGAGAAGAGCTTTTGCATCATCGGGCGTAAGGCTGCCGACATTGTGCTGGACGAGCCGCGCTGCTCCAAGCAACAGGCCGTGTTTTACCAGGGTTTCGATGGCGGCCTTCATATCAGGGATATGGGAAGTACCAACGGTACCTTTGTAAACAGCGCGAAGATCATCGATTCACCACTCAAGACCGGTGACGAAATACGCGTCGGCAAATGTTATCTATCGGTTTTGGAATTCGAAGGTGTTGAGCGCACGGGAGTCAAAAATTTTAAAGGGCCCCCACTTAATGCCTCAATCGACACCTCGTCCAGCCACGAAACGGCGGCACACGATTCCATCGGCGGAAACAGCGCAAAACATACGCCACCCGCACTCCCCAAACATTCGGGCGATCTTCAGCGAGTCATTTCACCCGATTCCCCGATGCAACATTCCTTCATTCATTTCGTGGATGACGACGGCACGGAAAACCGGATGGACTTTAAGGAACTCTTGAGTGATCTGGCGCGCGGTGGCCCCACCGTTGGCCCGAGAAAATCCAATCGATCGAGCAGGCGGTAAGCTGCAGTGTGTTTGGCTACATTAGTCTTCAGCGATCGTACAACTGATCGATCTCGGCCCGATATTTCTGTGTGATTACCTTTCGCTTGATCTTGAGGGACGGCGTGAGTTCACCGGTTTCGACGGTAAAGTCCTGGGTTAGCAGGCGAAAGCGCTTGATCGACTCGTAGGCGGCCAGCGATTGATTGGCCAGTCGAACTGCCTCTTCGTAATTGGCCAAGACTTCGGCATTTTTTACCAGATCGCCGATGCCTTGATTGGCGATTTTCTTCAGACCAGCCCACTTCATCACTTCTGCTTCGTTCGGCGTCAAAAGTACCACCAGGTATTTCTCTTTATCCCCGTAAACCATCGCACTGCTCACGAAGCGGTTTGTTTTCAATAAATTCTCCAGCTTTTGCGGGGCGATGTTTTTTCCACCCGATGTAACGATTATCTCCTTTTTCCGATCGGTTATTTTTAAAAACCCTCGGGGGTTGAACTCCCCGATATCTCCCGAGCAAAACCAGCCATCCTCGGTAAAGACCTCTTTGGTCGCGGAAGGATTCTTATAGTACTCGCGAAAAACTGCTGTCCCCTTCATCTGTATTTCCCCGTCAGCCGCAATCCGAACAGATTGTCCGGGGAGGGGTTTTCCAACCGATCCAAAACAGATATCCTCGGGACGATTGCAAGTAACGGCTGCGGTTGTCTCGGTTAAGCCGTACCCTTCCAGAATTTTGATCCCGCATGCGAAGAAGAATTCCGCCAGCTCCGGCGACAACGGAGCCCCACCGGAAATCGCAAATCGAATCTTCCCGCCCAGTTTATTGCGAATCTTTTCAAAAACCAGCCGATCGGCCACCGCATATTTTGCCGATAGCAAAAGCGGAACGGGTTGATTCTCGGATCTGAGCCGAGCCACCGCCTTGCCCACGCCGACACTCCAATCAAATATCGTTTTCTTTATCGGGGGGGCCGCGCTAATTTCCGACTGGATTTTGGCATAAATTTTTTCGTAAATGCGTGGCACGCTCACCAATATTGTGGGGCGCACCTCCGCGATATTTTGAGGCACGGAATTGATGCTCTCGGCAAAGGCCAAACGCACCCCCGTAAACACCGGAAGCAGGCTTTCGACACGCCCCAGCACGTGGGCAAACGGAAGAAAGGCCAGCGTGGTGTCTCCTGGATAAAAGTGGACCGCCTCGGTCACTCCATTAATTTCGGCAGCCAGGTTTTCCTGAGATAATGCCGCCCCTTTGGGCGTACCCGTGGTTCCCGAGGTGTATACGATTGTGGCAAGGCTTTGCGGGGTGATTTTGGCTGAAGTTTCTCTGAGGCGCTGGGAGCCGTGCGCGTTCTTTTTTGTGAGCTTGGAGAATGCGATCACGGATGCGGGACAATCTGCGGGTGGCGAAAAAATTATGAGTGGCAACTGAGTCGAGCCTTTTGATAAGGCGTGCTGTACCTTTGCCAACTGGACCCCGTCTTCGACAAACACCGCTTTCGGTTCACAGTGGGTGAGAATGTAGGCGGTATCATCGGCGGAGCTCGAATGATAAATAGGTACGGTCACGATTCCCAGGCAAAGGTTTGCGATATCGGCCATACTCCATTCGGGCCGCGACTGGCTAACGATGCACACTCTGTCACCCGTCGCGATTCCAAGGGATTCGTATAGGTCCACTACTGCCAGCACCCGATCGTGAAATTCTCGCCAAAGAAGCGGCTGGTATGCGCCCTCTCGCTTTACTAAAAAAACCGGTTGATCGGCACTGATCTCGATGCGCTGTAAATAGGCCTGTGGAACGGTTTTTCCAGCTACGGCCACCGTTTTGGTACTCTGTTCTAAACTCGACATCGAAACCTCTTTTCTTGCAGTGTGGGCATTATTATTGCACCTAACCCCAATATGCAGCTGTTATTTCAGCTCATCGGCCTTTTTCTGGCAACCTCTTTGGCCACCCTTTCTCTCTATTATTTCTTGCGCTTAAGTGTTCGTCAGGTAATCAGAAACCAGCACGACCGGTCTCGGTCCGAAACCCGGCTCTACAGACCGAAAATCGGTCACGTTTATGTATTTTGCATCCTGGGCTCCTCGACCGTGGTGCTGGCGGCCTACCTTTTCCTGGGAAACCCTGCATTCGGCCTACCGCTCATTCCGCTGATTTGTGTTTTGGCGCTCCCCATCTTCTCGCTTCAGCAGGAATCGAAGCTCTTTCGAAACGAAAGGGCGGCCATAAACTTTCTCCATGGTTTGCACGGACTAATACAGGGAGGTCTGTCGCTTCCTGCCGCCCTCATCAGCCTGTCCGAGGGACATAACGGTGAAATCGGCGCAGCCATTCAGGGGCGTCTGAAATCCTTTCCTAAGGGCGAATCGCTCGTGGGCATCCTTGAGGAAAGCCGTCATCTGTTGGGTTTGAGACGTCTGGACACGTGTCTCTCGGCATTGGGGATGGCTTATGAAAAGGGGCTCCCGATCGGACCGATTTTAGCGACGTCCTTACCCAATTTGGAAAGCGAAGCCGAGATGTTTCAACGCATTCGCGAAATCCGCAAATCCATAACGATTCAAGCGGCCCTCGCCTGTATTTTGCCGTGGGCATTGGTTGCCTTTATCAACCTCTTTCAACCCGAAACGGCGGCCTATTTTATCACTGCCTGGACTCCGGTTTGGATTGGTCTGGGCGTCGCCTGGTACGGCTTTGGAGTATTTGTTTTATGGATAGTTTCAGAATTTTACTGACCCATCTGCTGGAAGGGCGTACCCGGCGTCGGTGCAGGCGAGAGTTGATTCAATTCACGGATAGCCTCGCATTGTATCTTGGATGCGGATTCGACCTGGCTCATAGCTGGAACGAGTCGATCTCGGGTATGTTGAGCGATGGCCCCACTCGCCATAGCCTAACCCTTCGCGACCCTGGAACACCCTTTTCCGAGCATTTGGAACATCTGGCCAGCACCTTTCCTATGACGAGTCTTCGTCAATGGTTCGGCATATTGCGTCAAAGTTATGTTGTTGGAAGCCCAATCATCCCCTTGATTCGAGCCTTTTCCGAGAGTATGCGCAGGGACCAACTACGGGATTTCGAACAGCACGCTCGAACCCTTCCCACCCGCGCAAACGTTCTACTCCTCATCTTCTTTCTCCCGCCGGCGCTTCTCATCATTTTTGGCCCACTGCTCTCTCAGCTCAAATAGGTGCCCGTCTACTTTCCAGCTGAAAAGGTAGCGGGTAATGAATAGGTAGTTACCCGTTACCTTTTCAGCTGGAAAGTAGACGGGCACCTATTTACCTATCTATAATACGTCGATCATGTCTGAGAATACGAAATCGACGGAGCAGAAAATGCAAGCCGTCGTGTCGCTTTGCAAGCGGCGCGGAATTATTTTTCAATCGAGCGAAATTTATGGCGGACTGAATGGCTGTTGGGACTACGGCCCGCTGGGCGTCGAACTCAAACGCAATATTAAGCAGCTTTGGTGGAATGATAATGTTCGCGGGAGAGAGGACGTTGTCGGTGTCGATTGTTCTATTCTGATGAATCCACGCGTGTGGGAGGCGTCTGGGCACGTGCAGTCCTTTACCGACCCCATGGTCGATTGCATGCAATGCAAGGGAAGGTTTCGCGCCGATCACATTACAAACAACCAATGCCCAACCTGTGGCACCAAAGACAAGTTCACCGAGGTCCGTCATTTCAACTTGATGTTTAAAACCCATGTCGGCGCGCTTGAGGACAGCTCTTCCATCGCGTATTTGCGACCGGAGACATGCCAGGGAATTTTCGCCAACTTTGATAATGTCGTAAACACCTCTCGCGTAAAGGTGCCCTTTGGCATTGCCCAGATCGGGAAGGCATTCAGGAACGAAATCAACCCCCGCAATTTCACCTTTCGATCGCGGGAGTTCGAGCAGATGGAGATGGAGTTTTTCACCCACCCGGATGACGCGCCAAAATGGTTCGAGTACTGGAAAACCGAACGTTTTAACTGGTACCTGAAATACGGCATCCAACGCGATCGCCTGCATTTGCGAGAGCATGCCAAGGACGAGTTGGCTCATTATGCAGCTGGCTGCGCGGATATTGAGTACGACTTTCCATTCGGCCGCGCCGAACTGGAGGGAATAGCGAATCGGACCGACTACGATTTACGACAACACTCTTCCTTCAGCAAAAAGGACTTGAGCTATTTTGATCAGGCCAGCAGCAAGCGATTCATTCCGTTCGTCATCGAACCGTCGGCCGGAGCCGATCGCGCGACGTTGGCCTTTCTGGTGGATGCGTATGTGGAAGAGGCCGAACGCACCGTGCTGCGTTTTCATCCTCAAGTTGCGCCGATAAAGATCGCGGTCTTTCCCCTTGTCAACAAAGACGGAATGCCCGAAATGGCCGAGAAGATAATGGCCCAGCTCAAAAATATTTGGAATTGCTTTTTTGACGATAAAGGGGCTGTCGGTCGTCGGTATCGCCGGCAGGATGAGGCCGGAACCCCTTTCTGTGTCACCGTCGATGGAGAAAGTGCCGGCTCGAATTCGGTCACCGTACGTCAGCGCGACTCCATGGCACAGGAAAGAGTGGCCGTTGATCAGCTTGTCTCTTACTTTGGAAACCGCCTTTAGGGAGGCAATATGAAACAGGTCTATTTTTTTGGAGACAAAACGGCCGAGGGAAATTCCACCATGAAGGACCTGCTGGGGGGGAAAGGGGCGAACCTTCATGAAATGACCAACCTCAAATTGAATGTCCCGCCCGGGTTCACAATCACCACCGAGGTTTGTGGCCATTTCTACAAAAACGGCAAGACCTATCCGACAGGACTCGAGTCTGAGGTACGGGCCGCGATGACAAAGATTGAAACGTGCGTAGGTAGCAAGTTCGGAGATCCCGCCAACCCGCTGCTGGTCTCGGTGAGAAGCGGCGCCAGGGTGAGCATGCCGGGGATGATGGACACCATTCTGAACCTCGGACTTAACGATACATCCGTTGAAGGACTGGCCCGAAACTCTGGGGACGAACGCTTTGCGTACGACGCCTATCGACGATTTATTCAGATGTACTCAGACGTCGTCTTGGGGCTCAATACGCACCATTTTGAATCGTCACTCGAACAGGCTCGCAATCGTAGGAATGCAAATTCAGACTCGGATTTAACCGCAACCGATCTCAAGGAGTTGGTTCGGGATTTCAAGCAATTCGTGGTTCGAGAAAGCGGAAAACCCTTTCCCGTGTCGCCACAGGAACAACTTTGGGGCGCTGTCGGCGCCGTCTTCAACTCCTGGATGTGCGCGCGCGCCATCAGTTACCGCAGAATCAATAAGATTTCCGAGGAGTGGGGGACCGCCGTCAACGTACAGGCGATGGTGTTCGGAAATATGGGTTCAGACTCGGCCACTGGAGTCGCCTTCACCCGGGATCCAGGCAATGGGGAAAAGAGGTTTTTTGGAGAGTTTCTCGGAAACGCCCAAGGGGAGGATGTCGTTGCCGGTATCCGCACACCTCAGCCCATCAACAAAGAGTCGTCCCTCGGCTCGGGCGCCGTAACAATGGATCAGCTCTTTCCCGATAACTATCTCGAACTCGTTCAGCTCTATCAACTCCTCGAAAAACACTTCAGGGATATGCAGGACATCGAATTCACCGTCCAAAAGGGAAAGCTCTTTCTGCTTCAGACCAGAAACGGTAAGCGGACCCCCTCGGCAGCCGTGCGCATCGCCGTCGATATGGTGCGGGAGGGACTCATCGACAGCAAGACGGCAATCAATCGGGTGTCGCCTTCACAGCTCGAACAGATGCTGCACCCTCGTCTCGATCCGAAGGCCCCCAAAGAAGTTGTCGCAAAGGGGTTGCCCGCATCTCCTGGCGCCGCTTCGGGAGAGGTTGTTTTTAATTCAGAGGAGGCGGAGTCCCTGAAAAAATCGGGGAAGCAGGTCCTTCTGGTACGCCACGAAACTTCTCCCGAGGACATCGCGGGCATGGACGCCGCCCAAGGAGTTTTAACGGCTCTGGGGGGGATGACCAGCCATGCGGCCGTCGTCGCCAGGGGCATGGGCAAACCCTGTGTGGCTGGGTGCGGGGCCATTAGTATCGATTATAAAAAGCAGCAATTTACAGTCGATAAGCTTACCGTTAAAAAGGGCGAAGTCGTCACGATAGATGGATCTACGGGCGAGGTCATTCTGGGCCACGTCCCCACCATTAATAGCCAGGTTGACCAATACTTTACCGAGTTCATGCAGTGGGTGGATCAGCACCGTCGACTGGGTGTGTGTGCCAATGCCGAAACACCCAATGATGTGAAGGTTGCCAGGCAGTTTGGGGCGCAGGGTGTGGGGCTTTGTCGAACCGAGCACATGTTCTTTGATGAGGCCAGAATTCTGGCGGTGAGAGAGATGATTCTCGCCGACACTCGCTCGCAACGCGAAAGCGCCCTGGCGAAGATTTATCCGATGCAAAAGGATGACTTCATCGCCATTTTTAAGGAAATGAAGGGATTCCCGGTTACCATCCGATTGCTCGACCCCCCGCTCCACGAGTTTTTGCCCCACACCGACGCTGAGTTGGAGGGGCTCGCAACTCTGCTCAACACCTCTTTTGAGACAGTCCAGACGCGGGTCAAGAGTCTTAAAGAATTTAATCCGATGTTGGGACACCGCGGGTGTCGACTCGGTATCTCCTATCCTGAAATCTACCGAATGCAGGTTCGCGCGATCCTGGAGGCCGCATGCTACCTTGTTAAGGAGCGCGAGTTTAAACTGGAACCCGAAATCATGGTGCCGTTAATCTGCGTTCTCGAAGAGTTTAAGACCTTGAAAAATGACATTGTCGAGGTCTGTGAAGAGGTCATTGCCAAAGAAAAAGTCAAACTCACTTATCGCATCGGCACGATGATTGAAATTCCACGCGCAGCCCTCATTGCCGATAAATTGGCGCCGCTCTGCGATTTTTTCTCGTTCGGCACCAATGATCTGACGCAGATGACAATGGGACTTTCGCGTGACGACTCCAGCTCTTTTTTGCCGCGATACATCGAACGAGGCATCCTGAAACAAGATCCGTTCGTATCACTGGACCAAGAGGGTGTGGGCGAGCTGATCCGAATCGCGTGCGAAAAGGGCCGAAAGGCAAACCCTCAACTGAAGATTGGAATTTGCGGGGAGCAGGGTGGGGATCCTTCCACGATTGAATTCTGCCACCGACTGGGATTTAATTACATAAGCTGTTCGCCGTTTCGGGTTCCGGTGGCCAGACTGGCGGCAGCTCAGGCTGCGCTGAAGACGGACCAGAAATCTGATTCGTAATTTGACCTACAGTCTTAAAAAGTTATGCGATTAAAGCGTCTCGAATTGCAGGGATTTAAGTCCTTCGTGGATCGGACGATCGTTCACTTTGAAAGCCGAATTACGGGCGTCGTTGGGCCCAATGGCTGCGGCAAGAGCAATATTGTCGATGCGATTTTGTGGGTTATGGGGGAACAGAGCGCCAAACACCTACGCGGCGAATCAATGACCGACGTGATTTTTAACGGCTCGGAAAACCGCTCCCCGACATCGATGGCAGAGGTCAGCCTGATTTTAGACAAACAGGGTGTCCTTTTGTCACCTCAATTTGCGGCATTCGACACGGCTGACGAAATTTCGATAACGCGCAGGATTTATCGCGATGGTCAAGGCGAGTATCTCATCAATAAGCAGATGTGCCGGCTCAAGGACATTCACGAGCTATTCATGGATACAGGCGTGGGAAGACGCGCCTACTCGATCATCGAACAGGGCCAGATCGATCGCATGATCAACGTGAAGCCTGAGGAGCGTCGCCATCTTTTTGAAGAGGTTGCGGGGATTACCAAGTACAAGGCAAAAAAGAAAGAGGCGGAGAAAAAGCTTGAGTCGACCGAGCAGAACTTGCTTCGGCTGCGGGATATTACCAGTGAGTTGGAAAAACAGATGCGGAGCCTCAAAATTCAGGCGACGCGAGCCAGGAAGTACAAGGAGATTAAGGCCGAACTGGAAACGGTCGATTTGCACCTGATAGGCCGAAAACTTTATCAACTCGACAAGCAAATTCTGAAGTGCAACGCCCATCGTGACACCCTGATCGAAACCCGATCGTCATTGGACGCGCGAACCGGAGAGATTGATGCGCAGACCACTGAGAGCGAAATTCAACGCTTGGACGTCGAAAAGGCATTTCAGACCGCAAATGATTCCGAGCGCAGCCTGGCCATCGCCCTAGAAAAACTCGATGGAAACATTTTGGTATATTCCGAGCGCAGTGGCTTCATTCGACAGAACTCCGGTGCGTTGCAGGAAGAGTTAAATTCGCTCTCCTCGCAGCTTGAGACGTTGGAGATTGAGCTGGCCCGCGTCACAGACGATTGGGGCCGGTTAAATGAATCCCTGAGTGCGAGCCGGAGTCGTATTTCAGAACACGAGCAGTCCAAGCAATCATCGCAACTTGCCTACTCAGGGCTATTAGAAAAGAAGCTGCAAACAGACGAACAGTCGCAATCGGTCGCCATCGAGGACCAGCGCATGCAGGGCCTGATAGACCACGGTGCCGAACGCGAAAACTCGCTCAAAACCGGGCAGGTAATGCTCAATGACAAGCTCACCGGTATCGTTGTTGAGCTCGATGCTAAAAAGGCGGGATTAGAGGACGCCGATCGAAAAATCGGCGAGGTGGGCAAGCGGTATGGCGAGGCCGAGACTGAGACCGCCCAAATTGCAAGCCATTGCCAAATCACCTCGGCCCAACTCTCCAACACGGAGGATGAACTTTTTGCGGAGCGAGAGACATACCACCGACGAACCAGCCGGCTGCAATCTCTGGAAGAGCTGAGTAAAAATCTCGAGGGATATTTACCCACCGCCCGGGAGATTAGAAACAAGATTGAAGGAACGACGGCGTTGCCTCTAGCTGAGATCGTTCAACCCGAAAGCGCAGTAGAGGAACACCTCGAGCACATCCTTGGAAACGATATTAACACGCTGCTTACCGATACCGTCGAGCAGGCCAAACATTTGGCAGCAGTCATACAGGATTCAGGCCTTGAACGCGTTGGGATTGTATCGGCAGAAGCCCTCGGTGCAGATCTGGCGCAGCAATCCCCACGTAATCCCATCGATGGGGTTCAGCGCCTGATTTCCCAGGTGAGAGTCGTACCGGGCTACGCGGCGGTTGCTGAGCATTACCTGGGAAATGTGTATCTGTGCGCCGACCGAGAATCCCTTTTTGCGCTCCGAGCTCAGCACCCGGGGTCTACGTTTATTTCCAGCGACGGTAAATTGGTGGCCCGCAACGATGGTTCCTTTACCTGCGGAGTCACCTCGCAGCACAGTGGGATATTCTCCAGGCGACGCGAAATGGAGTCCCTTCAATCGGAGTGCGCGCAACTCAAATCCCATGTGGATGGTTTAACAGCGGATTATGAACGGCTGCTCAAATTACTGGAATCCCAGGAGACCGAGCATGAGGATCTCAAAACCAAGCTCTCCTCGATTCATATCGAACGCATCGAGCTGAGGAAAGAAAAAGAAAAAATCCAGATTGAATATGAGCGCTCAGACAGAGATTATCAGGAATCGCTCCATCAGTCTCAAGAGAATCTAACTCAACTCGATGCGATTCGGGAGCAACTGACTCGATGGCGAAGAGATTCCGATACGCTGAAGGCAAATCGGCTCGAACTTCTGACGGTTCAGTCCGGAATCACCGGTGACATCGAGTCTGAACGCAGCCGCCTCGAAAATATCTCTTCGGCTCTCGAAGACCTGCGCGTCGAAATTTCCGCTCTCAGCGAAAGGGTCAACCTGCTCGAGTTTCAGCGCCGCAAGGCGGCTGAGGAACTGGGGCAGGGAAAGCGCCGGGTCGAATATATTCACGAACAGAGTGCCCGGGATGAACGCGAATTGGAATCCATCGGTGAGCAGGAGTCCCAGGCTGTTCGGGATCGCGAACAAAAGACATTCGAGCGGGGAAAAATCGTTGAATCATTAAACGAACTCAAAACTCAATTTGAAACCGTTTCGAATGCCCTTCAACAATTGCGCGAGGACAGAGATAAGATTACGCGGGATAAACAAACGGCCCAGGAAGAGTTGCAGCAGATCGAATTACATGCACAGCAGGAAGAATCGGACCGATCGCACCTTCAGACCCTGGCGATGGAGCGCTACCACCGAAATGCTCCGCCTATCAGCGAGTTCATTATCGTCCCGCTGGAGCGGATTCCATTGCTGGCCGATCAGTTGACTCTAGATTGGCTGTCCATGGAATTGGCCGATCGGGAACGGCTCATGGATGAGCATCTCACCAATCTCAGGCAAAAAGCCGATCGATACGGGGAAGTCAACCTGACCGCCATCCAGGAATTTGAAGAGATTGAAGGGCGATCCGGGTTTCTCAATAAGCAAAAAGAGGATCTCGATCACGCCGTGGCGGTGCTCAAAGAGGCAATTCTGAAAATCGATGAAACCACTAAGGTTCGGTTTGAAGAGACCTTCCACGTCGTGAATGCCAAATTTAAGGAGATATTTCCGATCCTTTTTAATGGTGGTACGGCCGAACTCTCTCTCACGGTCGTCCCCAACGGGGTCGACCCGGGTATCGATGTCATGGTACAGCCTCCGGGCAAGCGACTCCAGAGCATGAGTTTGTTATCTGGCGGGGAAAAGGCCCTCACCGCCGTCAGCCTCATTCTCTCCATCTTCGCGCGCAAACCCAGCCCATTTTGTCTTTTAGACGAGGTCGATGCCCCTCTGGATGACGCAAACGTTGCCCGATTCAATACGGTCATTCGCAAAATGTCTCAAAAAACCCAGTTCATCGTTATTACCCACAACAAAAAAACGATGGAGATGGCCGAAGCGCTTTACGGCGTTACCATGGAACGCGCGGGCGTTTCGAAAATGACGAGCGTCCGACTCAGTTAGGGAGAGTTCATGCATTGTTTCCAATTTCTCTTCATCATCATTGGTGTCTGCATTTCAACGATTCTCAATGCATCTCCCGATAAAGTCCGGCTCACGGTGAACGCGGCCGACATTCTGCCCCATACATCGACCGAGCAGCGCGTCCGTTATCAGGCCCTCGCGGCCAATCAAAATCCCACCGCCGTGTTGGAAGCCTTTCAAAAGAGTCTCAAGGAAAAACAGGCCATCCTGGATTCTGTTTTTGGCAATGACCTCGCCAGCCACTGGCGTTTGGCCGACGGCGCAGCTGACGCCATGACACACCTTCAGGGTTATCTCGAATTAGTGCGCCTCAGGTCGCTACCAGCTGAATTTGAAACGCAACTTCAAAATAAAAGCCTCGCCAAAGAGGGGGGAGATGGCGGGAGGGCTCAACTGGCTGCCGACATCCTGGCTGCCAATGATCGATTATTCTTTTTGGAAATCCTGGCGCATTACGCGGTGGCGATGAATCAAATTAAGGCCACCCCACCGAAGGGGCTCGAGGAAACCGCTCCGGGACACTTTGCTGGCTGGCAGATAAATGGCTCCTTTATAGCCTTCCAAAAGATTGGGCCAGCCGTGCGGGAACTGGCTCCCTACTGGAAGTATCGACAAGATCCGTTTGGAAAGGGCATCGGCAAGCATTTCGCGTTCGAAGAGCCAATCATTGCCGATACGCCCAAAAACGACGCCGAACGCAGGGCGCTCGCCGATGCGGTCGACGCCCGCATCTACCAGGCGACCCAGCGAGCCATATTCATCGAAACGGAAATTCAGCGCCTGAAGAAAGATAACAAAAAGCTCGCTCGCGATTTTTTGATTGGCCTCGAATCGCCAGAGAATAAAAAAATTATCGTTGGTATTGAGATTGAGCTGGGCGCCCAGAGAAAAGCGGCGGCGGAGAAGAAATAGCTAGTGCGTCCTTTCTGCTTCCTCCTGGTTTTTTAGGGAGATGGTCATGGTCCCATTGAGAATCGCTTCAAACGAGCCCCGTCCTTTCGAGTAAGGGTATGAAAACCTCTGACGACGGTGCCCGTCGACTTCCGTTATTCGAAGCCGTGCCATCTCTGGCTTTTCATGTTCCGGACCCACAAAGGTCATCTCCCAGGTATCCAAGCCGATTTTTTTGTAGCCCAAAATGACGATCGAATGGGCACCTCCAGAATCCGCAGAGGTCACCGATCCGATCTGAATTTCATGATCGCGTATTCTCAGGTCCGCATCGCGAAATTCAGTTACAAACTTGTACCCCTGCGCCTTTACGATCTCATCCCGAGGATCCCGTAAGTCGAGAGAGGTTACTTTGGCAGGCAACCCTGCTTCTTTAAGGATTCGTCTCGTGATGACGTGGATCTGGTCCCGATGAAGCCCCTGAGAAAATTCCATGTCGAGTTTCCGCGCCGTCTGAAACACCTTATCGAGGTTCCTGGTGGCGTCGACATCCAGCCGCCCCGTATAGCTCTCGATGGCCGCCATTGCGTGTGCGATGCAATAGGAAGCACAGAGCTCATCTTTTTTTTGCTGCATCAGCGCGCCCTGTGAAAACAGCTCCAGAAAGCTGCACGAAACGGAGCGTGGCGGCACGGCCATCAGCCAGCCGTTCATAGAAATCATGAAGCAAAAAATGAGGTGGCAAAGCTTAAGCATTTTTTCTACCATCGATCCCCATCACCGTGGGACGGGTCGACAGAACTTAATTTACCTGGGCATCTAGGTTCTCGTAAAGTTCTCCCATTGGCTCACCCCTTTATTTCGCGTTAAAACTCTCAGCTATCACCTGAAAGATCGGGCGATATTTAGAGAAGCGCACCGGATCTGCGGCCCCCGTCAGCGTGTACGCGGTCCCCGGCATGAGGATGAAAATCTGGTACACCTTGATGGGGCGGTTCTCGATCTCGTAACCATAGACTATCCATCCGCCCACA
>CAZRVZ010000061.1:0-54480 GCA_964603655.1 uncultured Pseudobdellovibrionaceae bacterium
ACATCGCCTACATTAATGAATATCACCTCGCCGCCTGAGAAACTCTCGGGCTCCAGTGGCAAGGTTTGGAGGGTAGCGTTACCTCGGTCTGAGCGGGGGAGGGGTGGCCGGGTTTAGCCCACCGAAAGGGGCCAGGTATTATGCCTTACTGTCAGATTTCTGGCTTGAGAGCCGCATCACCACGCGATTACTGCTTTCTCCCAACTTTTTCGACGTGCACCCACCACCGAGCTCTCTCTTGACTTTCCAAATCATTTCCATAAGATACGCCCCCATAAGATGGTCTCGTTTTCGTAATCAAAGGAGTCTCACTCATGGCACGCATAACCGTTGAAGATTGTTTAGAAAAAATTCCCAATCGTTTTGAGCTGATTCACGCGGCCGTAAAGCGGGTAAAGCAGATGGCCAAGGGTTCGCGAACCGTCATTACCGGCAATCGCAACAAGCCCGCTGTCATGGCACTGCGAGAAATCGCAGCCGGCGCAATCACCATTGAACCGATTAACGGCTCCGATGGAGAACCGGTAACTTAGTTCATAACTTCATTTAACCCAATCAAAGGCGAGGACCCATGAAGCGCAGCTATTTCACCACGTTGGGCATGCTGGGTGCGTTTTTACTCCTGCTCGCGTGGTATTTCCTTTACGAAAAAAAATACAAGGGCGAGTTTACTCGAAAAGAGGACGTGGCGAAGCAGTTCGTAACGCTCTCCAAGGATCAAATTAAAGAACTCATCATCGAACGCCAAAAGAATCCCCCGAGCGAAGATGCCGAAACGACGCCGGAAGTTTCTGCCAACGCTCCCGCGGCTCAGTACGATAGAATTCAACTGAAACGATCGGGAGAGAACTGGAACCTCGTTGCTCCGGTTGAAGATCAGGCCGATTCGTCCGCCGTCGCGAGTCTCATCACCACCCTTACCACCACGAAGCAGGACCGACTGGTTTTAGATAACCCGACAGACCTGGCTTTATTCGGTCTGAAGGACCCTATTGTAAAAGTGACAATCGCAGGCGATACGGCCGGCGCAAACACCACGGAAACGCTTCTCATCGGTCGCAAGACACCGGTGGGTTTCGGCGTCTACGTTAAACTCGCGTCCAAAAGTAGTGTTTATAAAGCGAGTCAGAGCTTTCGATCGGCGCTGGAAAAGCAACCGAAAGAACTGCGGAGCAAAACGATATTCAATTGGGTTCGCTCCGATATCGGCGAAATTGAGGTTTCTGGAAAAGTAAGTTTAATTTTGAAAAAAGGGGAGAAGGAATCCTGGACACTCGCCCGTGAAAACCTGCCCGCCGATGTCAACGAAACTAATAAAATCCTAAACTCCATTATCGACATGCGGGCCACCGATTTTGTATCCGAAGACGGAAAGAATCTGGCCGGCTTCGGCCTAGAGCCTCCTCAACTCCGAACCGTGCTGACAAGTCTTAAGGACAAATCACGCCAGGTTCTCAGTTTCGGACAGATGAGTGGAAAGACCTATGTCCGCAAGGATGACAAGCCCGTAGTCTTTGAAATCTCAAGTGACACTTGGACTAAGCTCACCCAGCCCCCCGAAAAATACCGTAATCTCGAGGTGGCGAGCTTCAACCGGTTCGATATCAAGCGCATTAAGATCGAACGTGAAAAGGAGCCCCTAGAGTTTTTCAAAGAATCGAGCGATTGGATATTGCCGCTCGATCCGAACGTTAAGATCGATTCGGCCAAGGTCGATACGCTGCTGACCAAGTTGCAGGACATGCGGCTGGTGAGGTATGCGCCAATGGCAAAGTCACCTCAGAAGCCTCAGATAGTCGTTCGACTTTTCGAAAAAAAGGACAGTAATGAAGTCGAGAAACTTTCGCTTAGGTTTGGCGCCGCCAAAGGAGCGGAAGTGGCTGTAGAACGCGAGGGGCTTGGAATTCCTTTTTTCATCAAGAGTGAAGATCTCAAACCGCTCTTGCAAACCAGATCCGATTACATCAAGCCAGAACCGCCGCCACCTAAAACAGACCTTAAGGGCGAACCGAAGGCCGAGCCACCAAAGACCGAAAAATCCACGGGATAAAGGGAGAGTCTCAATGCCTTCATCGATTCAAGGACGCTGGGCGCTCATTCTGGGCGCATCATCGGGTTTTGGAGAGGCGATTTCATTGAAGCTCGCCGAATCCGGCATGAATATCATCGGAGTGCACCTGGACCGAAAATCCACCCTCCCCCACGTCGAGGAGATCACCTCTCGAATCAGGGGCTTTGGAGTCAAGTCGCTCTTTTTTAACGTCAACGCCGCCGACTCCGAAAGGCGGGCCGAAGTTCTGGATGCCACCCGCCGTGAAACAGATGGGATCCATTGTCTGGTTCACTCCCTTGCGTTTGGAAGTCTCAAGCCATTCATTGCTCCAGATCCAAAAGATCGAATCTCCAAAGAACAGATGGAAATGACGGTGGATGTGATGGCACACAGTCTCGTCTATTGGGTTCAGGATCTACGGGCTAAAGAACTGCTCAGAAAGAAATCCCACGTATTTGCGATGACCTCGTCCGGGGGAACGCGCGTTTGGCCGACTTACGGTGCGGTTTCGGCGGCAAAGGCCGCCCTGGAATCCCATTGCAGACAGCTCGCACTGGAGCTGGCACCCGACCAGATCGCGGTCAATGCGATTCGCGCGGGAGTTACGAACACACCGGCCCTGAGAAAAATTCCCGGAAACGAAAAGATGATCTCGCTTGCGACCGAGCGAAATCCGAACAAGCGCCTGACCGCGACTCTAGACATCGCGCAAACCATCAGTCTGTTAGTCCACGACGAAAGCCTCTGGATGACGGGAAACACGCTAGGCGTTGATGGCGGAGAAGACATCGTCGGGTGACGCCTCTTTCCACCCTTTTAGAATCCGACTGATTACCCGATAGCCACGCTTGGAAAGAACGAAATCGGAGTGGGACAGACCGCTCACTTGGATGCTGCGGACATTTTGGGCATTGGCAAGCGTTCCCGGCAGTCGGGTCGTCCCGACCCTGCAAATCCAGTCGCTTAAAGAATAGACGGAGATCATGCGAATATCGGACGGAACCGGGCAGGCATTCAGCCGGGTGAGCACCCGAGATTTCGGCGATAACTGAAGCAAACATTTTCCCAGCGATACGAGATGGGAAAAAAAACCGAGAATCGCAAGCCAGGAACCGTGGTGCGGCGTTGCGAGCGTCGTCAGTGTTTCGCAATAGTGACTTCCGCCCAGGAGTTGCACGTAATAACGGGCTACGATTCCACCCGCCGAGTGGGCCACCAGGTGAATGGGGGAATCATGGACCATTTTTTTAAACCCCAACACCTCTCTTCCCAAGCGCCGAGCCATTTCGGGAATTCCTCCCTGGAGGTCCTGCCAATGCAGTGAAAACACCGCGACGTTAAACCCATCCCTGATGAGCCTTTTTCTTAAAATTCTGAGCGACCTGTGAGGGGCTCCGAATCCAGAGATAAAAAACACGGTGGGTAGATTTTTATCAATAATACGCAGCGGAAACGGGTCGCCACTCTGTTCGGGAAGAATCGATAGGATATCCCGAAAAAGTCCGCGGAGCAGATTCATCAGATCCTTTTCGGTTCCGTGAAGCTTTTCCTGAGCAGGTTACTAACCAGTTCATAAGTAGATTACATTCCGAGTCTCCGAAATCTCCCATGGTATCGTATCTAAACGCGCTGTCCCCGGTGGACTTAGAATCTGTCTCATCAGTACCTGAGCGGAATCTTGGCTACGAACCGTAAAATTTTTTCGATTTCGGTAGTGCCACCGATGGTCAGCGACTCACTTTTAGGGTCGTATTCGAGCAGAAGGCCGGTATAAAGCTGGCGTATCCTTCGCCCCCCACTTCGCCGATCCTTAAATACGGTTTCAAGCCGTTTGAGAATCTCCTCCGATTCGAACTCGAGACCGACGCCCACGATCCCGCGGCTCTTTAATAAAGTTAATAATGTTGCAAGGGCTGATGTCTTTTTCGGGAGGGCTGGTGCTACTAGAGACGCCGTTTCACCTGGTGCGACGCTAGGCGTAGCCGCTGGCTCGGTGTTTGGCGCCGTACTAGACACACCGCCCGGCTCGAGAGAGATCGGACTTGGGTTTGACTCATAGGGAAATAGAACACTTTCCGGAGAGTGTTCTATTTCCGAAGAGGAGCAGCCGAGAAAAATGAATAGTACGCCAACACAAAGAAAATATTGAGCAATTTGATACCAAAACGGAACCACTTTTTTCCCTTAAGCTCATACGATAACCGGCCGATAGTCCCTATGTCGAGGTAAGTTGCATGTATAGTCCCCTACTGGGTCTACTAATTTTAATTGCCGGTACTGCGAATGCGGGACCGTTCTTTAAGGACGGTAACCAGCTCGAAATTCGCAAATACCGATTCAGCCGTCACACCAACAAGGGGTTTGAACGGTTGGTGCTGGAATTCGATCACCTCGGTTCTAATGGGAATAAGCCGACTCTCAAGGTGGAATCTTCAGGTTTCGAGGCCAAGGTCACGTTGCTCGACGCTCACCTTTCCGGAATCATCCCCGAAAGCGAGATTAATAAATCCTATCTCACCCGCTCCAGGTACCTTGGTCCGGTTACGATTGCGGCTGAAAAGGGAACGTTTAACGTAACAACTAATTTGAAGAAAAGCTCATCGGTTGAGGCATTCTGGATGGATAAGCCAGCTCGCCTAGTCGTCGACGTGTTCCCAATGACCACGACCGCGACGCGCGCGACCGGGAGAAAGATCGCTTCTTTGAAAGGCTCCGCCGCCGGCCAAACAACTCCAATGGCACCCCCAAAAACAGCAGCCAAGCACGAAGTTTTCTGTTTTCCTCAGTCGTCGCAATTGCAAGCCAGCATCGCATTCGACACAATCATTGAGACAAGCGGTGAGAGTTCAGCTTCGTCACCTACACCTGAAGGGGGCGTGGTTTGCTTCCCGGCCACGGCCCGGTTGACACCGCAAATCGCCTATAAACTTGCCCCCTACCCCAGCTTTCAGATGCCGCCGTTATCGATGACACCCGCAGCCATCGATAACGCCCTCGCAATGCCACCGGGCATTCAAACCGACCTCGTGGGTGGCAGCCAAAAAATTCCGGACAATTTCGCCGCACCCGAAACTCCTTTGTTCACACCACCCGCTGAAACGGCCCCGCCCACGACGACGGGCCCTTCGGCTGCGCTGGAACCAGAGCCCATGGTCCCCACAGATTCGACGACATCTTTGATGCCGGTCACGCCGCTGGATGAAGCTCTGCCGGCGCTAACGGCCATCACTCCGATTTCACCGATAGACGAACGGCTGCCTGCGTCCGCTGAAAATACGGTCGCCCCGGGAGAGGCCGCGCCAGACACCACAACTCCTTTCCCTACTAAGAAAAAGAAAAAGAAGAAAGTTAAACCCCGGCTCCCGCAGCTCCCTCCATCGATCACCGAAGGAGCTCTTCTTCCCCCGGTAAAGTAGCCCTGTGAATTTGCGCATCAGCTGCAGTAATCTACCCGAGTGAAACGGTCCACGATGCACACGGGGCGCGTCCAGAAAAACCCTCAGGGTTTTGCCTTCATACTTTCAGCCGGCATACCCGACACCTATGTCGATCGCGACTCCGCTCAATTTTTATTAACCCGAGACCTCGTCAGTTTTACCGTCGTTTCCGATGGGCGCCGAAAATCCGCCAGGATTCACCAGGTTCTGGAGCGCGGCGTCCTTTCCGTCTACGGCTGTTTCAGGAAACTCCCGTCCCCCCATGTCGTGACTGCCGCCGGTGAGGCCTTTCATGCCGACGCGGGCCGCGAGGTCCAGGATGGGAGCTACGTCATCGCCACCATCGTGTGCTACCCCACCCACTCGAAGGCGGCTCTGGTAAAAGTAGCGCACGACTTGGGCCCAGCACCCAAACCGGCCGACGACAATCTCATCGCTTTGACGGTACTCGGTCTGCCCACCGAGTTCCCCCTGGATGTCCGATTAGAGGCCCGCACCGAGCCACCCGACGATACCACTCGGGTCGATTTGACGGGTCTTGATTTCGTCACCATTGACGGCGAGGACGCAAAGGATTTCGACGATGCCGTTTTTGTTCAGGCGCAAAGTGGAGACGAGGCATGGGTGCTCTACGTCGCCATCGCCGATGTCAGCCATTTTGTACGCCCTGACACTGCGCTTGACCTGGAGGCCCGCAGGCGATCCACCAGCGTCTATTTACCGGGCACCTGCATTCCCATGCTCCCCGAAATACTCTCAAACGATCGGTGTAGCCTAAATCCACAGTCCCCAAAAAAGGTGGTCGTCGCAAAAATGGCCTTCGACCGTCATGGAGTGCGAACCCGCTCCGATTTTTTTTCGGCGACGATTCAGACCCGCATGCGTCTGACCTACTCGCAGGTTCACGCCCATTTTGCGGGTGAATCCCGCCCTGAACTGAGCGCTCTAAAAACCCCGTTGGACCACGCGCGCAGGCTGTATCGAAATATGAGGGAGCGCCGCAAAGAGCGATTCGCATTGGATTTTAATTTTCCGGAATTGAAATTCGATCTGGATGCCTTTGCTACTCCCCGTAGCATCTATTTTGCACCACATTTTGAAAGTCACGAACTCATCGAGGAATTCATGGTGGCGGCCAATTCGGCCGTGGCCGAGCGTTTACGCCATGAACGGGTTCTGTTTCGCGTCCACGAGGCTCCAGATACCGACGAGTTGACCGATCTCAACACACTCCTTAAATCCCTGGGGGTCTCCCACCGTGTGACGAGCTTTACTCACGAAGCTATTGCCGAGTTGCTCCAGATCGATAATCCCGTGCTTCACCGCGCACTACTTCGAATGCAACGCCAGGCAAGGTACGGATTCGACCCCCTGGGCCATTTCGGCCTGGCGCTCAAGGACTATCTGCACTTCACCTCGCCCATTAGGCGGTATCCGGATCTCGTTGCCCACCGCGCATTAAAATCGGTCATCGAAAACCGAAAATCAGCCGATAACGAGACCGGGGACTCACCCTACGACCTCGCGCGCGAAACGTCTGACAAGGAGCGTCGAGCCATGGAGGCTGAGCGTTTTGTATCACGCCGTAAACAATGCTGGTTCATGCACCCGCTCGTCGGCGAAGAATTCAACGGTAGGGTCTCTGACTTTTCGAAAACGGGCATCGGCGTCAGGCTGGACAACGGCATTGACGGGTTTTTGCCGATCTCTTTCGAATTGGATGAGAAACGCCTGCGCGCCCGACTGGGGGGCGAGTTCATCAGCCTTGGAAGCCCAATTGTCGTGCGTGTCAATCGCGTGGACGTGGAGATGGGGCGAATTGAGCTGGGAATCTAGAAACCCATGAAGATCCTAAAGACGGCAACTACCTTTACCAACGCCTTTAAAAATGCCGGCCGGGTGCGCGAAATTGTGGCCATTTTCGCTCGCCACGGATTTAACGACGTGATCATGCGGCTGCGCCTGCACGCATTCATGTCTAAACGCGGAGCGGATGCGCCTGCGATTTTGCCGATAGAGGTTCGGCTGCGTAATTGTTTCGAGGAATTGGGCCCCGCCTATATTAAATTAGGGCAGCTTTTGGCCGGTCGCCCGGATATCATTCCCGAATCGTTTACGACCGAATTTGAGCGCCTTCAGGACAATGTCAGTCCGGTCCCCTTCTCGGAGATAAAAAGTTGCGTCGAGACCGAGCTCAAGGACACGCTGGAGAATCTATTTCTCGAATTTGACCCCACGCCGCTAGCCACCGCCTCAATCGCCCAAGTACACGCGGCCCGGTTACGATCGGGAGAAAGTGTGGCGGTAAAAATACAGCGCCCGGGAATCGAGAAATCGATTCACAATGATGTATCAATTTTAAGAGGCATTGCGGTGCTGATTGAAAAATATGTGCCCGAACTCAGCATCTTCAACCCGCGCGGTCTGGTCGAGGAATTTTTCAAGACCATGCTGCTCGAGCTCGATTTTTTCGTCGAGGCGAATAATATTCGGCGTATCAGGTCCAACTTATCCCACCTGGATAAGGTGGTAATCCCCCAGACCTTCAAGACACACACCACATCGCGCGTCCTTTGCCTGGAAAGATTCGAGGGGGTGAGGTTCAGCGATCGGGCAGCGCTAGGGAATCTACCCATTTCCTCGGCGGCGGTCATTGAGGCGGGAGCCGAGGCCTTTTTCTTCATGGTGATGCAGGATGGCCTGTTTCACGCCGATCTGCACGCGGGCAACCTCTTCGTGCTCCCGGACGGCCGGCTCGGCATCATTGATTTTGGAATGGTGGGGCGACTCTCCAAGCGAACCAGAGACAGTATCCTCGTTCTATTCACCTCGCTACTCGACGAGGATTTCGAAACACTGGCGGGTGAATACCTGAATCTCTCCCAGAGCCGGGGCGATACCGACGTGCTCAAACTCCAGAAGGATTTGATGGACAACATTTCTCCCTATATCGGCATGGCGCTCGGCGACGTCAATATCGGGCGCATCCTGATGCGTTCCACGGCTATCGCCGCGCGCAATCATCTCGTCGTTCCGCGGGAATTGATGCTGCTCTTTAAGGCGATGATTAATCTGGAATCACTGGGAAAGCGCCTCGATGCCGGATTCGATTTGCTCACCCTCGGCAATCGGCTGGCCCGCCAGATGCTCACCAGCCGCTATTCCCGCGATCGAGTGGTGCGGGATCTTCTGGTCGTGGGAAGGGATATTTCCGGACTCGCCGAGATGACCCCTCGGATCCTGACGCGGTTTTTTCGCCGCTGGTCCGCGAACCATTTTCAGTTCGAGCACCGTAACCGCGATATTGAATTGCTTTCTCGGGCGGTTCACACCCTTTCACACGCCGTGGTCCTTTCCAGTCTGATTATCGGAGCATTCGCCTCGGCCATCGCGTTTCTGGGCCACAGCGACGGCGTTTTGTTTTTCGGAGTGCCCATAGTCTCCGTCATCGCATTTTTTGTCGCGACTGCCATTGGTTTTCTGGGCCTTCATCGCCTGCGCAAGGAGTTTCGCCGGTGACCGCTGTTCTCATTGCAATGGTGACACTTGCCTGGGGAGACGACCTTTGGGACAGAGTCAAAACCCGACTCTCATCGATTCCGGGAGACTTCACCACCCACCAACTATCGCGTACCCACAATCAGACCTTTTTGCTCGAAACCTTCGTTTCGATGGAAGGGAATCTGAAATTGGCGATTAAAATGCTCTCGGAACTGGAAAACTATCCCAAATGGGTTTTGAAAAATATCAACCGTAAGGCAAGCGGCGGTGAGTATTACGTCAAGGTTATTGATATCAAGCCCGATCCCGTTAAAAAAAGGCTTACCATCCACTTCGGAATTTCAGTGGGTAAGTTTAAGTACACATCCGAGAGAACGTTTCAGATGACTGAAATCCGCCTCCCTGATCGCTTTGTCTTTGAGGGCAAGGCGGTCGCCGATGATTCCTCGCTGGTCGATAGTGCCAGTGGAACGATGACCGTTTTTCAGGCCCCAGGCGTTAGAGATCGACTCTGGATCTATATTCGCGGACAGGTTCGGGTAAAATCGAATCTTCTCTACACGCTTCTACCTGAAAGACCAGCGCAGGCCGAGGCCGGAGCAAGGCTAAAGACGGCGATAGAGAACTATCTGGACTGGGAAATTTCGGGACAGGCAGAAGAAAAATCGGGGTCAGGCCCGGCGGCCAAATCAGATGGAATCAAAGCCCCACAGAAAGAACGGTAGCACCGGGTGACGAGGCTCCCCGGCATCGCCAAATATGTGCTGAAGCACCTCTTTCGACGTCACAAACGGAAATTCGTCCTTCTGAAACCGTAACTTACTACCGACAAGACTATGCTCGACTCCCTCTCGCCTGAGGAAACTCGAATAATGGCTGACGAGCATGGATCTATCGAGAACGGCTAGGGTCCCCACGACCCCCTTTCCTTCCTGCGACGCGATTGCACGAATCTTGGATAGCTCATAGCTTGCCGGGGCAATCATTGTCAGTGAACGATCGTTAAAAAAATGCTTCTGCGTCCCCGCGATGTTTTTTTGCACCTCTGCGAGTTCCCCACCCCACTCATGAATATAGTCCGTAAAATCCGCCCCCTTATTGACCGCGATGTAGGAGCTAATTTCGTTTCCCTGCCGGGTGAGAAACAGTCGCGCCCTCGGCACTCTTACCAGGCGTTTCTGCTCCTCCAGGGAACGATCCAGACGCAACGGATGCTTTTGGTAGAGTCGCCAAACCAGATGAGTGTGAATACGTTCGTCAAATTCAATGCTCGGCTCCAAATCCCCCGGAAAGGAGGAAGCGTCAAAACGAAAATCTATTTCCCGCCCGGCCCGGTAAAACCCGAACTGCTCGTAAAAAGCGGTATCATCAGCCCATAGGCATGCCACCAGACACCCGCGTGCTTTGAGGTCAGAAATAGCCCGGCCCATCAGATCGCAAGCTATTCCATGGTTTCTGAATTCAGGCGCGGTCACCACGCTGCCGATGAGACCGATTTTCAGGCGAACGCCTGGGCACACAAACTCGCGCGCCACAAACCCCACGTGGCCCGCCACCAATCCGTTGATGGTTGAAACAACCGACGCCCCCCCGGGATAATCCCCGAAGAGCGCGGGGTATTCCGTCGAAATGCAGTAGCCCGCCTTAGGCCTAAGCTGCACATTCAAAAACTCGTAAATTTTAGGGCTAGGCCCCTGGCCAGAATGGTTGAAAGTTTCGACGCTGGTTTGGTCCATGGAGAGGAGGAAAATGAGCCCGGTGTTTAACCACCGGGCTCGATCGGTTAAAGATCCGCGGCTCGAAGGGTCTTGCGACCATTGGCCTTGGCCCGTCCGCATCCTTTTTCGACGTGCCACTGAACGATGTGGTTCATCGCGCTTATGACGTCGGAAGAGCATTTCATCTTGGACTTCTTGATGAGTTGCTTCAATTTCGACTGCACTACGAATGCCACCTTAGTACCTTTGCTGGCTGCCATAAATGTTCCTTTCTAAAAACGTATGACTACGCTGTTAAGCGATTAGATTAATCAAATTGGCGTGGCTTGGGAAGAAAAGTTAATGAAATCCATGATTCCATGCATTACCGCCAGGCTGTCGTTAATTGAGGAGACTGATAGCAAAACGACGCCATTAACAATGGATTTCACGACTCGGTATTTCTTACGACGAGATCCCGCACTTATTTGATATTATTGATTCGGGGGAGGGAATTCATGATTCCAGGAATCATCGTGTTTCTGTTCCAGTCGCTTTTACTAAGCTGGTCATTTGCAAGGTCATCTGCCGTGCATCTGAGATCCTCTCTCTACGCGCTGTCCGCGGTGACTTTACTATCGGCCTCATTAGTAGTGGCCAGCTCGCGGCAAGGCGCGTACGAGACCATCGTGGCGCAACTCTCCGGGCTCGAGGCAGCGCACACGGCGACGGTTAAAACATTCGCTATCGGAAAAAACGATGAGGGCACCCTTATAATGGGCGCTCGTGTCAGTCTGAATCCGACATCCCCCGATCCTTCCAAGGTTGCCCATCTCATCGTTGCCACTCACCACGGAAACGAAACACACGCCCCGATCCTCGCCATGCAATTTCTCAAGAATCTCGCCCAGCGATTCGAGTCAAATGAGATTTACCGGGGTCAACTCGCCGACACCGAATGGACAATCATTCCGGTTTTAAACGTGAGCGGCTACAATGCGTCCAATCGTTACGAGCACGGTTTCGATCCCAACCGCGATTACCCCGGCCCCTGCAACGCGGCCCCGGGTGGTAAATTAAAAAGCGTCCGCACGCTGATAGAGCACATGGGATCCCGCGTTTATGCGGGAACGATGACCATTCATGGTTACATCGGCACACTCACCTACCCTTGGGGGGTCTATCTCGACGATAACCACACACTGGATCACAATCAATTCGACGCGGTCACCGCCAAGGCGGCCAAGGTAAATGGGTACCGTTACGGCACTTCCACCGATATAGTTTACCCAGCTCTGGGCACTTATGAAGATTATGCCTACTGGAAGCATGGTATGTGGTCGATCCTCGCCGAGCTTGAGAGCGGAAGCGCCAGCGATATTTCCAAAACAGCCGAGGCGATGGCGGTATTTTTTGACGGAATTGACAAAAACCCGAGCGTCCAGAATCAGTTGACGGGACACTGCCAGCGCGTGGGTCAATCCGATAAGCTCGATCTACAAAACGAATAACGGCTACAAAACGAATAACGGCTACAAAACGAATAACGGCTACAAAACGAATAACGGTTACAAAAAAAGTAATGGCAGGTAATGGGACGCGGCCAAAAGCAAAGTGGCCGAAACAACCGGGATGGAAAGGTTGTCGTCTACACCTAGCGGAATCGCTTCGGCGATGACACTACAAACCCCACCCACGAGAGCGAGCAACCACGGATTCGGTGATGCCAGAAGGAATGCTCCGCAAAGCCAACTTGCCAGGGCCGTGACTAGAAAGTTAGCCGTCATACCCTCAACACTCTTTTTATTCCAAACCCGGTGTTTGCCCCACCTAGTTCCGACGATCGCCGCAATCGGATCGCCCAGCGCCAGGTACAAAACACTCAAACAGACAATCGGCCTGGGAAAGACACAGGCGACGATGAACAATCCCAAAATAAAATAGGAATTTCCGGTTAAACTGCGAAGCTCCTCACGGCGCATGAGCCGGCCAAATACGCGAAGCGCCATCCGGTTAACCACTGGCGACCGAAATCGCAACGTATCCACCAAAAACCAAAGCCCGCCAATGCTTCCTAAAACCAGCAGCGACTGAGCCCGCGTCAAGACAAACGCATAGAGCCCGAAGCAAATGAGGCCATTTACCAAATGGTAAAGCTTACGTTCCAAATGAGGGTAGTGGCGGTGCTGTTCCAGGACCTGCCAGCGAACGCGTCGCAACATGAGCTGTGCCCGAGTTCGCCGCTCTGCGGTCGATTGCAATGAGGGCAAACCAATCAAAAGGGTGTCCTGAATCATATTTCTAGAGTGTATGAGCAATTGGGATACCATCTTTTAACCAAATCCTACCAAATCTTAATAGGCATCTAACTTATTGAAATTACGTTAATAAATAGTTTACTCAGGGCGTTGAACCCGACTCTTAAAAACGTTCAACTGCGTAGTCCTCTACGCAATCCAAAGCCCGGTGGCAAGTTGGTTGAACTCCATTGGAGTCACTGGATGCATTAAAATTGATTAAATTTCAGCTATTTATCGTCGGTTACTTAATTATTTCGCAGCGCCCCATGCTCATTGGGTAGTTTCCTGCGCGGTGACCCCGAATCACTTAATTTACCACCGAGACCTAACCGAAAAGAATAACGTGAGGCCGATTTTGATGCTTTTGGTTCCTTGGGTGCTTTTGATGTTTTTGGTAACTCGTGCCGGTTTTTCAATGACCACGACAAAATCGGACGTATTGAAAGCGATTGAAGCGGCGGCACTACACGCTCAGGTGAAGATTATCGGACTGAGCCACACCGCGGATCCCAAGACAATTTACACAGCTCAAATCGAAAAACTGATGCGAGCGCACCCTCATTTGCGAGAAGGCGACGAGATTCAAATCGAGATCCCCGGAGGCCCCGTTCATGGAGGTATCATCCAATACTCGGGACTGGCCACCGCCATGATTCTCCAGCGTTACCAGATAGCCGCAACACCCGGCCCCAATGGAAACTTCCAGATAAACGGGGCCGATTCAGGGTTCGTACCCACTTCAAAATCCAGAACCTTCGTTCGCAATCAGGTCGACGGCTGCGCCGGTTCCGACCCGGCATACGTCCATTGGGATTTCCGTTTCATGCCCGTTCCTTTTTCCATCAACGCCGACTCGTTTCTGTCGCAACCGGATCTCGTAGATGCAATTGCACCGAGCTTTCAGACGTGGCGCGACGTCGCGGGACTCGGGGTCGAATTTATCCCACTGGGCTGCACCGATTCTCCGGTCAATGAAAACGACGGCATCAACAACATTATCTTGATCACTAAAAACTGGGGATTCATGCCCGAGGCCATTGCCGTCACCCGCAATTTTTTCATCGGGTGCCAAAGTGCCTATGCCGGTCAAATTCTCGATTCCGACATTTTGCTCAATGGTGTCAATCACCGCTTCAGCATCGGCCCCGTGGACGGACGTCATGACATCCAGAATATTCTCACCCATGAGATAGGACACCTTCTGGGAATGGGGCACGAAACCGATGATGGCGACAAGAACGCCACCATGTACAAGGACGCCGATTTCAAGGAAATAAAAAAAAGAACCCTCAAGGCGTCTGACATACAGGGTATTCGAACGACATACCCGATGGCTTTTGACAAAGGGGATCCCCACTCGGGAATCGCCTGCCACCCCATCCAGCCAAAGCCGTTCGCCTGCAGTTCAGTGAACAGCCAACCATCCAACGATTCAGATTCACTTTTCGGAATGATTTTCTGGGCAATGGTTTGGGTGGTAGTCCCGGTGGGTCTCGTACTGGGTAGGCGACTCTGGGCTCGCTCCTAAGGACTGGCCCTACGGGCTGTAAGGAAACACCTCACTTCAACTTTCGAAGCTCGTCCTTCCCCTTTGAAGTAAGAATGTGTTTGGGAAACCTTTCAAAAAGCTCCTGGTAAAACAGTTTGGCCTCTTTCGGCCGATTCATGAGACGAAAGGCGTTTGCCTGTCGATAAATGGCGCTGGGGACCTGTGAGTCCTTGGGATAACTCTTTTTGAACTCGGAATACTCAAGCGCGGCCGAAGCATAATCCTTCATCTCAAAGTAACACTCGGCGAAGAGGAACTGCGCGCGCCTAGCATCATCTATGCGACTCCGATTGCGCGCGACCTCTTTAAAAATTTCGGCTGCCTCTTCGAATTTACCCGCATCGTATAATTTTTTTCCGTTCTCCAGGCGAAAGCTTTTCTTATCCGGCTCTACCTTAACGGGAGGCGCATTCAGATCGCGATTTTCAATCATCTCCAGGCGCCCGTTCACCCCGACGAGTTCTTTTTGGGTTTCCTCTTGGCGCTTGACCGACTCCTCAAACCGCCGCTGCGACAATTGGGCATTTTCTTCAACAATGCTAATCAGGCGAGCGATCTCCTGTTTCAGCTCCTCGGTTGCATACGATTGATCGGCCTTCTCCCCACGCACACTATTGACCTCGGCCTTTAGCCGCTCGATTTCCTGCTCACGCTTGAGGTCGCTCTTGCTCCGGCAGGAGACTACGACCATCAGTGCCAGAAAAACCGATGCTATCCACAGACGCCGCCGCGATGGTTTTGCTACAAGTTCCCTGAGTAACATCAATAGCCCTCCGGTTCCGGTGGTGCAGGCAGCTCGATATTACCGCTGGGGGAAAAATCACCGCGAATCTGGGTTTGTTTCTTCAAAGCCAGAAACTCGGCCTGCTCGGCATCGCGCCGCGCCTCGTCGGAATTCTTCCGGCACGATTCGAAATAGCCTTCTTCAAAATCCTTTTTAGCCCTGAGGAAATAATTCTCAGCCCGGCGAAATGCATCGGGGGCCAGAGAATCGGCTTTCGCTCGGACAGCGGCCTTCATCGCGACGTCGGCAAGCGCCAAATCCTCGACCGGTCGCGGGTGGCACGCAACGAGCAGTAGAGAAAAAGCGAGCCAGAACTTAGCGGGAAAGAACAACGAACACCGCCCGACGGTTCTTGGACCAGGCCGAATCATCGTGACCGGTATCCGACGGCCGCTCCTCGCCGTAGCTGATGACCGAGAGACGAGACCTAGGAACACCCAGTTTCAGCAAATAATCCCGGGCCGCGTTGGCACGACGTTCGCCGAGAGCGAGATTGTACTCGGTCGTGCCGCGCTCATCACAATGCCCTTCGACCTGAATGGTGGCTGACTTATTTTTCTTGAGCCAAACCGCGTTGGTCTTGAGCGCATCCCGCGCATCGGCGCGCAGCGAATAGGAGTCATAATCAAAATAGGCAACCCTAAACTCGCTCCCGGAATCTCCCATGCCGGAATCCATTCCACCGGCCGACATTGGATCGCTTTGAACCGGAACACCTCCCGGAACCATTGCACCCGAATCGGGCGACATGAGCGGCTCGTCCTGCCTCACTTCCTTCTTACTGCAACTGGAAAACAGGACTGTAAAAACAATGACTGCACTGATGACTGTTTTAACGTGATATGGGCTGTTGTACATCTGGATGCTCCTCATTTGATTCAGACATGTTAACGAAGTTTTCGGTTCCAAAAGTAATAAATCAAAAGTAATAAATCAAAAGTTAATCCGAGCGGTTGCAACAATTCAATATTTATTTAGTATTTTGACTAAGCACACCTACGAATTGTCCAACTTGACACACCGGTGACACGACGGCCCATTCACGCTATCGTCCCGATTTCGAATGCGCGCGCCGCTTTTACAAATTGACTTAACACCGTGCGTTAGGTCCCCTCGCTCGGGGATTGGCCGAACCGCGCTTTTCACCTATCGAGCCCTGACCCAACTCGCTCAATCGCAATTTCTGATGGTGCCGGTCTCAAGGTCCGGGGGCTTTGCGCGGATAAGTCGTCTGGGACGATTCCGGGAACGCTGCCTATATCATAGCTTTGAACACAAACTACCCATGACCGTCGGCGTGGGTCGAGTCGTCACCATTCACGATCTCTGGACGCTCGAACCCAACCCCTTTCAATCGAGGGAATTCCAGAGATTGGGACGTCCCGCACTCCTGCGCGCTATCGGTAGAGCGGACGGCGTCATTACACCAAGTGAAACGGTACGTTTGGAATTGGTATCCCGCTATCCCGAACTCGGAAACAAATCCTGGGCAGTTTCTCATGGGTGGCAACTAGACCCGCTCGGGCCCATGGAGCCCCTCGGAGAAAAGATCACGAATTTTTTAAAAGATCCCGATCCGTTTGTACTCTCCATCGGCTGTCTGGAAATCCGAAAAAACCACGCGGTCTTGCTACGCGCGCTCGAAAATACCGGGGGCCGCCTGGTCCTGGTCGGAGCCCTAGGTTTTGGCGGTGACGGAGTTTTAGAACTCCTGCGGCGCCACCCCCGGCGAGCGGCCATTCTCCATGTTCCCAGCGCCACGGATATCGAAGTTCGGGCGCTCATGGCCCGGTGCCGCGCGTACGTCCAACCCTCATTCGCGGAGGGTTTCGGAATGCCCGTTCTGGATGCCATGCACTTTGGAAAACCAGTCGTCTTGTCCGATATTCCCGTGTTTCACGAGATAGTGGGTCCGCTCGGGCGGTATTTTAACCCGCAAGACGAGAGCGCTTTAACGAAGATTCTTTCCGACATCCTTGCCGACACCCTTGCCGACACCCTTCCCGACATCCTTTCCGACATCCTTTCCGCCGAGGAGTCGGAGTTGGTTAAACGGGCTAGCCGATTTACCTGGGACGGCGCCGCCCAAAGACTTATTTCCATTTACACGCAACTCGCATCCGCACAAAAACAGCGAAACATTATTTTATCAGGCGGCTTGGGTCGCATGACTCGCGCAAAATCTCGGGCTAATATTCTCCCTCAATGAGGCGACGGAGCAATTTGAGTTTATGGTCGTTAGTGTCGTCGTGGGTGTGCTGTGGGCTGTGGCTCGCGCCCGCATTAAACGCCGAGCCCTTTTTCATTACTTTTCCATCTGACATAGATTGGGTCACCCGTTCGAGTCCGCATTTCCAAGTACTTTATCGGCGCGATCACGATGCTCTGGCGGAGCGATCGCTTCAGGCCGCAGAAAGGGCCTATCAGCTCCTAACACCGATTTTTCCCGAGGCACCGCCACTCACGTGGATAGTACTGGCTGATTTTAGCGATGAGCTAAACGGTTACGCACTCGACATCCTTCTCCCTCACATGGTGATTTATGTCTCACCCCCCGAGCCCTCGGGCGAATTGGCTCAGCTGGACGACTGGCTCTCGTCGGTAATCCTCCACGAGTACACACACAATCTGCACCTCTACCCGGCGAGTGGTTTGTGGGCGCCGCTGCGATCTATTTTTGGCTCACTCATGGCCCCGAACGGCCTCATGCCCCGGCATTTTCACGAGGGGTTGGCCGTTTTTACAGAGACCCATTTCACCCGAGGTGGGCGTGGACGGGGTACTCACTTTTCAATGCTCAGGCGAATGTCGGTGGATACCAAAGCATGGGGTGACGATTCCTTTTTTTCCATTGATCAGATGGATGGTGCTAGCCGCATCTGGCCTTTCGGAACGACCGCCTATTTCATGGGCTTCCAACTTTATGAAGCGCTTTGGAAACGAAAACAGGGCGCGGGCATCCGTGAATTCGTCGATTCTACTTCGCGCCTGGTTCCCTATTTTTTAAACCACCCGTTTGAGAGTGTTTTCGGAGAAAACTACGCGTCCATCTGGGACAAAATCTTTAATGAAACGAGACTTTCGACTGAAATGGAGATTGCACAGATCCGGAGTCAACCGCTATCAACGACGGAAAGGGTGACGGACACTGGATTCTCCAAGAGCGACCTGCACCTTTCGACGTCCGGCAAGAGTGCGGCCTTTAGAAGTTTTCACCCCGTGCACGGCAGCCGCATCGAGTTCTGGGATCTGGATAAGAACGAACTCACTCGATCTGAGGATGAAAAGGTCCTCGGCTCCGAAGGCATGTGCTGGAATTCTAGCGATACGGAGCTACTGGTGGTGGTGAAAACTTCAATTCGAGGCTATTCCACAAACACTCTGAAACTTTATCGTTGGGCGAGCAGGGAGTTCGTTGGGCTGACTGTAAAAGGTGTCGATGGTGCAAAAGGTGTTGATGGCCTAAAAGGTGTCGACGGTAAGGCTTTGGCTCACATCCATGCGATCGCGTGCGAGTCGGGTCTGGATTCTCTGATCACATTCGAAGCGGTGGGCGGCCAGGGCGAATTGGTACGATACGGCCTTGATGGCACGCACGTTTTAGCCACCCGAAAGGACAATTGGAAGGTGCCGGTGGGGAGCTGGGTGAGTGGCATTTCAAGCCATCTTGGAATCACGACCTTTGCCGTACGTCGCGGAGTCCAGACCGATTTTTATCGGTGGTCCGCCAATTCTCCAGTGTCTCCGGTTCTGGTCCAAACGGCTAGCGGCCACTTTCACAGCTTACGCCCACTCGATGGAGAGGCCGTGCTCGCTATCGGGGTCACCGATGGGAGAGACGAGATATATATCGTGGATCCGGGTCGCAACACTTTGCAGAAACACGCGGCCTTTCTGGGCGGAGTGAGCAGTTTCGATTGGAGGAACAAACGTCTTTATGCCCTAAATTACCGGCACGGAGGCTACGATCTCGAAAAGATCTCGCCCATCTCCCTTCCTTCTCGAAAACTCGCAAGCACTCGCCTTGCCGACACGCCTGACACGCCCGTGATGGGAACCACTGTAATCAGCAGCGCCGAGGAGTATCGTCCGTTATCGACGCTATCGCCAAAAACGTGGTCTCCTTTAATTTTATTCGTGCCCCAGGGTGTTCAGGTAGCGTTCTGGGCTCCCGGCGCCGACGTTTCACAACGCCACTATTATGAAATTACCGGCGGTTATGATTCGCGGGGAAGTCTTCTGGGAAGCCTCGGCTACGGGTATCGGTCGAGCCACCGCCGACTGGGACTGGGTTTATACAATAGCCCCAATTACCTGAACACCTCCGACGGACTGAAACTGCTCGCGCGCACGGGTGGGTATGTTGGTCTGGATACGACGTTGGGCGACTTCGGAGTCGGAATGAATTTTCTGGCAAGCCGCCTATCAGTTCCCCACAATAATATCACGCTGGACTCGATCGGCATCGGAGCAACTGCAAGTTATTCGGTGGGGATGAAATCGCGCCCGCAGGATGTTACGCCGACGCGCGGCACTCACGTCGCAGCGACGCTCTCCTATTACCCGCGCCTCTTGGGCTCTACCGATGAATTCTCGGTGACAACCTTTCGCATCGATCAGTACGCGCCGTCGATTCTCTCTGGCCAGGGCTTTTATCTGAGCCTTCGCGGCGGCTGGACACACGGCACTGTGCTTGCCAACTCGTTTTTTGAGGTCGGCGGGGAAATCCTGTTCGCTCCCGTTAGGCCGTCGTTTTTCAATCGTGGATTCGCGCCGGCCCGCTTCGCCGCCCGCGAGGTTTTAAACGCTAATGTGGAATACCGCTTTCCTATCATCCAGGTAGACCGGGGCTGGGGCTTATTTCCGCTAAAACTCAGGCGCATCCATGCAGCGCTCGTCTCCGACTTCTCGACGGTAGATGTGAGCGCAGGCGGCGGGTCGCGCGATCGCTTGTTTCAGGATTATTATTCCAGCTCCGGCGTAGAGCTCAAATCGGATTGGATCGGCTCCTACTATTTTCCGACCCAGATCCGCCTCGGCCTCTACCACGGCTACGGCCCCGAGGGTGAACCGCTGTTTGTCTCGATGGCCATCGAGGCGTCGATCTAGTGCGGGCATCATATCAGCGCGGTGGCGGGCTTATCGGACCGTGTTTTATCTCAGAGATCGCGATATCACGTGTTTCTTTTCTATAATTATCAATGAGCTCACTCACTGGATTACTGCGAGGCTCGAAATCAGCGTTTAATGGAATTGACTGCGAATCAAACCCCACCGGCACACTTTCTGTGGTCATTTTTAATTTGGATGCCAATTGAAGAGCAATTTTGATCTCTCTTCGCCGTTCTAGCGACAAGGGTCCATCGAGTTGCAGTTTCCATCTTGACCGAGCAGAGATGGCGCGTGCCGTAATAAATGGGTTGGAGAATGTTTCATTGCCGACGGGCGTTCTATCGATTTCAACTCGCGCCAGGACTCGACCGCGAGGTGGTGGGTTGAGTTGCAAGAGGGTGGGACCTCTCTGAGCCACTCCCGATGTCGTTTCGTCTAGTTTGCCTCCAAGCAGGAGATGAACCTGCGGAAGAAGTTCGGCAATCTGTGTCAGTTCTGTTTCGCTCAAGGAAGAAAGCAGTACAACCAGTTTACCGCGCGTGTTCTCGGGGGTAAGCAATCGCGCGAGCGACTCACGGGGCGATTCGACCTCGATGTTTTCGATGGTTCCATATTTCGGGTCTGTCTGCCTACTCGCGAGGCCAGTGACAAAGATTTCTTGCCCCGCTGATTGAATGATTTTAAAGGGCGCAAAGACTAATGCGCCCGCCCTCTTTAGATTAGCTGATACCAATGGCAACCGAGTTTTAGACAAACGATCGGTACCCAACAAGAGATCCTCCTTCGATGGTGAAATGGCGCTTACACCCAGTGATTCAAGCATCTTGGAGAGGTGCATAAATCGCATTTGATAATGTTTCAATTGAGTGGATTCAAAGACGTTAGGAGCCGGGAGAAAGGTCGTTCCAACCGTAAAATTAAGTAGGCGCCCCCCCTCGGAGCGGATGGACCGATAGAGTTCATATTCACGCACCATGCCACCCAGATCTTCCAAGGCACAACCACACGGCTCACTTTCTGCAAAGCGATTGGAGGCTACCACCACATTGAGCTTTGTCTTTTGTGTTGAATTGGAGTTGACGCCCTCTTGGTGAGCACAACCGCCTATTAAGAGCGCTAAAATAAAATACCGTTTCATTATCTCTCCTAACTAGTGGCTTAACCTCTGGGTGGCCCCACCCGTGGAATTGCCCGTTCCATTGTCGCCCACGGATCGGGCTTCGCGTTCAGCAAAATATAGAGTTCAAGGTTGTCGCCTCCTTCATAATACTTACGAAGCCTATCATGGTTCCAACCTGCGCCATCGGGGGCATTGCCCTTGGCGCTTATGCTCTTTAGATAGACATCTTGATTCTCATCAATGCCCCGCAAAATTCGCTTGAGTAACGCCTCATTCTCAATTCGATGATACTTCATTATCTCGCGAACAACTTTAACGTGTTCGGGATTTTCGGTATTGATCTGCGCAAGCCGTATCGGTTGGTAGGCGTCATAGACGGGGAGTTTTGGAACATTATCGCCCGTCACAGGGTCTGGTTGAGCCTTTTTCCAGCCAGTGAACAGTTTTTCGGCTACGATTTTTCCATCAAAAAATGCGTCGCGAAGCCTTCTGCCCTCCTTGTCCTGAACACGTTTTACAAGGTGAGCCATCGATTCGCCGCTTTTCCAGAAGCTGATGGCCTTCTTCTTGAGGCTGGTCGCGTCGGTCTTTCTTTGCTCGGCCAGTTCCATCTCGGCAGTAAGGCTACCTTTGGGCAGGCCATGAGTCGCCTCGAGATCGGCGATTACCGTTTCGCGCGTCACTAAGTCATCTACCGTCTTTAGTCGCTCGCGCAGATTTAAAACCGACACGCCCAATTCCTTCGCAGCGGCCGTCCACCGTGCATCAACCTCTTTGGAATGTGGATTATAGATGGGTACCGTCTTAATGGAATCTAATGCCTTGGCCACGAAAATCTCTCGAAGACCAAGCTCACGACTATATTCATCCAAAATCTTACTTCTTGCCTCATCCTTTCGGGGAAGCCTAGTGAGGTTTCGTGTACGGAGCTCACGCAGCGCCGTCTGGTAATCTTGAGGGGATTCATTCTTTAGTTCAGTTGCCGCGCGAGAACCCGACATCAGCCGCTGTACCAAATGGTCTGTGCGACTGGCTTCGGCCGACATCCGACCTCCAAATAGGTCACCGCCAATATTTGAAAAGAATAGCGACTTCGTATAGTCCCATTCATCTTCAATGGAACGATTTCCCACTACGGAACGGCGTTCCTGCGTGGCTTCACCAAAACGGGCCTTCACCTGTTCTTCTATGCGCGGAATAATTTGACTCAGCACCGAATTACCGGCAGTGGCACCCGCGATGGGGGTGAGCTTTGAAGCAGCGGTCCTTCCGGCTATTCGTAGCAGTAGGTTTTGAGAAGTTTTGTAGGCAGTAAGCGGCCGAGTGAGAGCAATGGCCGCATCATCAAGGGGCGATGCGAATGCCGTCATCTTAGCGGCCTGAAGGGCCACCTCACCTAGGTTTTTACTATTTCCAAAGAACTCCCGAAACCCCTGTTCCCGCACGCCCACTGAGGCACTGACCGTAGCAGACGCCAACCCCATGCCAAACATTTTCCCCACAGCCTTTCCTTGCCATGAGCTTGCCCCCACCGCACGGTTAATTGTGTTGCCGTAAAGCGGATTGATCAAAAATGTTGCAAAACTTTGGTTACCTTGTTTGGCCCACCCCGCCAAATCGGGGTAAACCCAATTGGCCCGAGCCATGCCACCAGCTGACCAGAGATGCCTTCCGCCCGTCTGAACGAAATCCAACCGACAATCGCCATTCTGATCCAGATGCACCGGGATCGGACACTTGGCATCATCCTTTTCAAGATAGGCCGAGTCCTTGGGAAAGCCCTCCTCGTCTACCTGGTCCACCCATTTCTCCAAATCGTTAATGTAGTTATTATTCTCATAGACCAGCGCGGGGAGTTCATTGAAAACGGGCATCATATAGGCTTTGCTCGCCGTCTTGCCGACACTTGCCAGATAATTTGCGGTTCGTGTCGCCCATGCCAATCGAACCAGTGCCGGTGTTCCCCGGATGACGGCAGACGCTCCGAACGTGATAGGTAACGTTGCCGCGGTTAATCCCAAATCGCGCCAGCCGGTGATGGAACCATCCATCCCTTCAATGAGCATCCCCTCCTGTGTGTTGAGTTTTTTGGAAAGCTCTAAAACTTGGCGAAACGCCTCCTCAGCCGGATGAGGGGTCGTCAACCGGTCTCCATTTTTCTTAATTCCGGTTGGCACTTCGATCGTGATTGGGGAGAGTGCGCCCAGTGTTCCCCTAGCCCTTGCAAACTGTTCCTCTAGTTCTCGGGCCGTGATGTCATATTCCGTATTGAATTCGTTAATTCCTCGGCGGTTTTTCCTGCGGACACTTCCAAAGATAGAGGTATCCCATTTGGCGGTCATCTTGCCGCTGGTCTCACCAGTGGTAACTGCTCTTCCCAATCCCCAGCCCGGAATGGCAGCCTCGAAATCAAATCCCTTTCCGCTGGCAAGGTATATTCTGTAGAGACCGCCCTTTACCCCGCCGTATTGGTTTTTCATTGCGCTGTCTAATTGCAGATCCAGCCCTTCACGGGACTTGCCGTGACCAAAAACACGATTGTACGCCTCCTGTGCTTCATCTCGAACCGGCTTGAGAGCCTCAAACACAACATGCTCTTTCCCCTCTAATACAGCGATTCGAAATGCCGAGTGAGCGTTGAGATACTCCTTGTGTCCCGAATAGGGATTAGTTCGACTGAATTCCATAGGCTTGGATATTTTGCCGTTTAAATCCTTCACCTGAGAGACGCCTTCCATGCCCGGGTGCCCCAAAACATCGTAAGTGCGGATTGCCTCATCCTGAATCTCCTCCAAGATGTCGGTTTTTGCAGCGGTGTACCTCCCTAACTCCTTAAGGGCCTCTCGGTATCTAGCAGAGCCTGGAGCATTCTTGTTTAGCTTCCAGAGTTCCAGATTGCCCCACTTCAGACGGACACCATCCCAGTGCACCGCTCCGTCATTAGCGATTTCGGAGAGCGTCTTAAGGTGCCGCTCGATTTCTTGAAGTACAAAGTTACTCTTAGCTTTAGACGTAGCGTCGGCCTGACTCATTAGATGTGCCGCGCTATCCTTTGAGAGCCTCAGGAATTTGGTCTTTCCAGGGTGGTAGCTTCCCTCTGTAAAACGCTTGCCAGCAGCCGTGAGCAGGTCAGCGCGCATCTTATCGTGAGCCGTGGCCTTGTAGCCAACGCGATTGAGCCCATCGGTCAATTCGGTAAGGTTTTTTTCTTCATTCACATAGCGGTCCAAATCTTTGACCAATAGATCGGAAATGTCTTCACGGAATAGGTCGTGGCGATCACCTTCCTCCATGGGATTATCGACCAGGCCAGCCTGTGCCATTGCTTCTCGCATAGGAACGGTTTTGAGAAACTCGCTGACGATCGATTGGAGGCGATTTCGTTCGGAATCGTCCTGTCCTGCACGAACCCTGTCTATTTTTTTTCGCAATTCGCCCTGGCGAGACATCAGGGTTTTATCAAGTTCCAGCCTATCTATGGCAATTTCGGCCTCCACCTTAGCGGTGTGCTTGTCCACATCCAGTTTCGTGGCTCTAATTTTCGCAATTGCTTTATCTTTGGCCGATTCTTCGGTTTCACCCAAATGGCCCTTAGCCATCTTTTCCTTGAAAAACGACGCAGCCAGGCCTTTGGGATTTGTAATGGTCTCCATTTTATTTTTCCAACCCTTGGAAAAAGCCTCCCCCATCAATTCGATAGCCTCTTCACTAGGAATCGGGGCCGAAGGAACATCGATAATTTCCTTAATGGATTGAGCCCCCTCCTGAAATTTCTTAAACTCCTGCACATCCGATTGGCGTTTCTCCAGGACACCCTGGGCGACTAATTCCGCAGATTTCAGCTGACCCTTAGCGTAGGATTGCGCGGCTTCTCGACGGGCCGCCCAGTCCCGTTCCTTTCGTCTCACGATCTCATAGGACTCCAGAGCCTCTGTCTCAATCAGAGATTGTACTGGGGACTCTGATCGATCCAGGAGATCCGCTAGCAATACGTTGTGGCTGCGCTCATAGTCCCGAACAAAGTTTCCGAAGTCAGCTTTGACGGTGTTCCGGGTTGCAACCTCAAACAATAGATTCACAACACTCTCGTTAAAATCATCGTCGCTCAAGGTGGAACCCAACAGTTCGCGGAGCTTTGGCAGATGGCGACTAACCAACGGTGGAAATATTTCATTGGGTGGAATCATTCCCTTGAGTAGTGCTTGATTGTGAGCGGCAAGAGTGTAGCTGGTGAGGTCCAGCACTCGAAGATACTGCGCAGCGGCCTCTCGACGAAGACCTCGCTCAAAGCCCTGCGCCTCTTTCTCATATTTTAAAGCCGATTCGTTGTCTTTGGGCTCGGTGGAATTGCGCAACTGTCTTCGAAGTACCTCATGGGCCAGCCGGGCTTTTCGGAGGGAATCTGGCGATGCCTGATCCGATACGAGCAACAAAGGGTTCGAAAGCGCCTCGAGCATGCTCCCCGCACTTCCCGTATGTTTTGTGCGATAATCATTGAGAACCGCCTCTCCAATCATTGCATCTTCATCGGTCATGGGTGGACTGGATTCCAAACTCTTTCTCATGGCGATGCGCCTCAGCCATTCATGGGTGAATTGGACGGACCACGCAGTTTTTGCGGATTCAAATGCGCGCTTCGTCCCTTCAAATTTTTTGGTCGCGGCCTTGAGATCTTCCGGCTTGAAAAGGGTAGATCGAAGCGCGGCCAGTTCCTCAAATGCCTGTTGGGCCTCCACCCGCTGCAGTTCGATGTCGTGAGGGAGTAGCCCAGGACCGATTCCGCCATGATTACCTTGGGCGTCGATCCAACTCGGTTTATCCGGATTGGTAATGGCCATGTACTGCTCAAGACCCATCTGCTCTACCGCATCGAGACTATAGAGCGCTTCTATCGCTTGCACCGTGGGATTGAGCGGGTCCGGGATCTCCTGAATACGCTTTCCCTGGGCCAAACCATCGACCAGTGCCTTACGAATATTTGCCTTGTGATTTTCATGAACGACTCGGTCACCCGCCGCATCACCTTCAACAGGTGCCCCGATGCCATATTTGACTAAGTGAGCATAAAGATTTTCGTGAAAAAGCTGAAAGTACTTGTCGATGGCTGCGCCCATGTTCTCGGGCGGAGCAAAGAGTAGATTCTGGAACTCTGTCTTGGCGTCGGTACTTCCCCACCGACTCGCGTAAGACCCGAGCATAAAGCCTTCCAATGCGACCAGTTTACTTAAATGATCATCCGACAGTTGAGCAATCTCCCGCCGGGAGATAGAGCTCAACATTTTGGGATGCACACCCTCGGCCAGATGCCAAATGATCTTGCGATGGCGATCGGAGGCGGCCCTCCAGGCAACGTTCTCCTTGGCGATTACTCCGAGGGCGATTTCGCGCTGCACGCGCGTCTCGCCCCCGTGACGATTAGAAATCTCCGCACGGGTCTGGTCCGAATGGCCGCTCTCATTGATCAGGTTCCAAACGATGGCTAATGCGTGATCGGCATCTTCATAACTCGACAGTTCTGCGCTAACCCGACCATTGCTTAATACCGAGGCCTTTACCCGATTCTTGATATGGTCTCTGAGCCGTTCCATTTCGTCCAATGATAGATGCGCTAGATGAGACAGTTGACTCGATAAACTCTTGTTCGACGAATCGACCAGCCCGGCTAAGCGGTCTGCCCCCTGAGGTGAGGAAGGGCTATTCCATTTTCTAAAAAGCTCGTAAATCAGATGGCCCGATGGACGACTGATCAGACCTGTTAGGACCTCAATCTCTTTGGGTGATTTGCCTTGGCTCATGTCCAAAGTGGACACGAGGAGTTTTCGGTAAAGAGGGGGGAGTCTTAAGAGGTTAACCCGCGATGAAGAGGGCAGACCTGAAGGCACCGCTTGGTTCGCCAAAAACAGTTCCAGCTTTTCCAAATCAGAGGCGGCTGTCGAGTAAGCACCTTCGTCACGTAATCGATTTATCAACGATTGACGCTCCATCTGCGCCCAGTGGCCGTAATCAAAAGCGGAAATCTCATTTTCGAGGGGTTCCTCTGTTGAACTTGTGGGCTTATCCAACCACTTCAACGCATTGGTGAGTCCCAGTTCAAGAATGAGACGATTCTCCACTGATGATTTTTCGGACAATAGTTTGCCAGTCACAAAGCCAGGACGTCCCGCCTTGAGCTGAACCAACTCCTCCATTACAGTTTTTCGCAATTGAACACGATCATCCGCAGATCCTGATCCGATATCGAGTGAGTGTTGTGTGATGTGAAAGCCCCCGGTTTTCAGAGGCGGCTCCGGTGATAACGACGCGCGCAGATATCGCTCGACGTCGACCATGCTGGATATTCTTTTGGGCCAGCGCGGTCCGCCCGTCCAGTGAAACCCCGAGTCCGAAGTTGGCGTTTGGCTTCCAAAATCTGCTGGTTCATAACTTTTCTCGGCAAGCGCCTTGGGCAACGTTACCGATTCCGAACGGCTCGCGCCGCGGAGCTTGTCCCTGATTCTTGTTGCCTGAACTGGTCCGATGAGCCGATCCAGAACCCCGTGAGCGAGGGCCAGGGGCGAGGACGTAAGCTCCAGAAACTGCGCCTCTTCACGTAAAAGCTGAGAATTCTGGGACGCGAGTTTGGTTTTTATCCGACCAACCAGTTCACCTAATCGCCTGGGGGCCGGTGGTTCTACGAATGGGACACCCGGCGCGAGAGATCCCAGAACCTTGTTTAACGACCCGGCGCGCTGAGCGATGGTTTCAGCGACGGTATCGCGGAAGTCATCGTTTCCGCTTGCTAAGAACGAAAGATTTGGCAGACTATTCATCCTATCGATGAAGGTGGCCACCTTGTCGGCTTGCGCAATATCTAATCCCTCCGAAAGTTTTAGGAGCCTGTTGCCCAAGACCCATGTCAATTGCTGAAATGTTTCTAAAAAATGGGACGGATAACCGCAGCGGACGGCATCCGAAAACAGTAAGAGGTATGCAACTTCGTAGCGGGCAAGTTCTCTATCGAGCACCTTAGAATCTTGCATGCCGGATACTGGGTGGGTCAGAAGACGATAAACTATGCTCTCCATCAGATCTGAAAGTTTTTCCTCGCTGGGATCAAGATACTTTTCAAAGACACGTTGATCTTGGGAAATGCCTCGGGGTTCGCCAAGGCTGCGAAATTCGCCCGTCTTTTTCTTGAAGTATTGATCGATAGCAAGTTCTAGCTTTTCAACCACGGATCTCGGTTGGGCGGTAGAAACTTCGGATTGGACACGAAACGGAAATTTTTCGCTCGGCGGTGAAAAAGGTGAAAGTTGTAGAACGGTCTTGTCAGGGGTCATCATGCGATCGACTAAACGGTAGTGGCAAAGCTCCTCTGACCGCGCCTCTGACCGCGCCTCTGACCGCGATCGTTTCGACGCTCCCAGTGGCCTTTTGGCCTTTTCATGATCGCCTCCGGCGAATCCGACAGCCACAAACGCACTCAAAATCAGAGAAATGAATTGTCCCCGAAGAATCGGCATCTAAATGGCTCCTGGCTCCTAATGACTGCCTTCTTATGCTGCAATGCGCATACCGTTTGTGAGTGCTCTTCAGGCTTAGGAAATCGTTAGAAACCGGCTAAAAATAGATAAAATGAGACCAATAACTGTGCAATAAGGCTAAACAATTGAAAGCGTTGTATAAAAGCTGCCCAGTTTTTTGACACTCACTGCCACCGGCGTCAGTTCCCTCCCTCACGACTATCGTACAGAAAACATGAATGATTTTGGCAATGCTTGAACGCGGTGCGCTACTGTGTGTCATTATTTTATACGCTTTAAAATCAGCACAATGCTTTTCCGGTGCACCGTGAATACACCACTCGTGCGGCCAAATGATTGAGCACTCGATGAATACGGGCCTGGGAACAACTATTGCATCGCTTTGGAAATCAGTGAATGAGCGTGGTAAACTAATGCCTGCTTATAAAAAACTGGAGATTAACAAAAATGAAAGCATCTATCCTTCTCACCTCCGCAGTAATCTTCAACCTCTCGGTGTTCGCAATTGAGGTCCCAAGGATAACGTTCGGGAAAACAAAGGTTTCAAAAGTCAGTCCGGTGGATGGCTCATTGAGAGTTATTGATCCTGAGAAATTGGTAGAAGAGGCGCAACGGCTAAATGAAGCTTTTCGTGAAAATGCCAAAGCGGTAGCAGAGTCGCAAAGGACGGCCGGTGTCGTAGTTAAATTCAACCTACCATCAGTGACAACGCTGAGTGGATTAAAGGCGATCTTGGCTTCGGCTACCGTCTCGGAGGGAAGCGCTAAGACACCTCACGACGCCGGGAAGAAGCTGTCCGGACGAAACGCGGACACGAAGTCTCTTCCCCAGGTAGTTTTAGGTCAGGCTGATACTCTCGTTTCCGTTTTGAAGGCGAGAGGGATAGATTCTGCGTCGATTCGCGAAAACATTTTGTGGATGGCCGAGGAGGAAGTAAAGCGGACTGCCGACGAACGGGCCAAAACCCCCGGCAAAAACGCCTCGAGTAATTCTGACACCGAGATTGCATTTAACACGGTTGTGGGCGCCCAACGCTTCGCACAACAGGTAGAGAACTTGCGTCAGATTCTTGAGGAAATCCAACCAGGGCTTGCCGATAGCCTGTTGCGGGACACCCTGACCTACGGCCGCACGCTTAAAACTATTGAGATGGCCACCAAACTCTTGCAGGATCTTGAGGCCGCTAAAACAGGTGGTGATGTCGGCAAAATTGCAAACGCCGAAAAATCAGTTAGTGGATGGGCCAATTTATCGGGAGTCTATCTCGGCGCATTCAACACGAAACTAGGCTCTCTTACGAAGGAATGGATGACTAAGACGGGATCCGCAGTTGAACCGTCGGGCAGTAAACTCCGAAAGATGATGGAAATTGCACACGAAACTGCTGATTTAGAGACCCTTAAATTTGCAGAGACGACTTTAAAGGGACAGAAACTAAGCGATATTGAGATTAAAAAGACAATGGACGACCTCGCCTGCTGCACCGGCCGTAAACCGTGCCCCATTACATAGATAGTGGCCTGGCGCGAAAGTGTTAGGGCAATATGGGTGAGTCTGTAATTTATTTTGTGTAAGTGACGAAACAGACCCATATGGGTTGGGACGTGTAGGCCCTCACACCCTCGATGCAACCTTGAGTTCGACGGTATACTTGAGCTTGGCTTCATGGAGACTGTCTTGGATTGCGAGTTGAATGAGGACTTTCTCGGGAACGCCGATTTTTTTGGCTAGCTTAGCCGCTCGTTCCGGACTGATCAGTTTCCGGCCCCTTTCAAGATCACAGAGGTTGGCGCGTGATAGCCCGAGTGTTCTAGCGTATTGGGCCTGAGAGAGACTCTCACTTTCCCGGAAAGCCCTTAGAAACATACCGACCGTCATGCGACCGAAACGCTGTTCCAGGTCCTCAATTCCATGCCATTTCTTAATACTCATGTCGATTTACCTCCACGATGTAGGGCAATAAATTCGATCGTTCCGTCTTTTCTCTCGTCATAAATCGCCCGGTATTCTCTGCTCTGAGCCGGACAGAACGTTGTCCGGTGTGATTTCCCCGCAGTGGTTCGTCACATGGAACCCCGGCAATAATCGAATATGCCCTAGCCCGGCCAAACGAACGGCAGAGACCCAGGCGAAAAACTTTCGAGTGATAGGGGAAGGGATTCGTTCCAATTGTTTTGCGACCGACTTCTGCCAAACCACACGGTGAATCTCTCCCATACCAAACCCTATTGTACTTCTAAAAGGAGTACAATAGCAAGGAAAAGATTTCGGTGCAGCACCGATGCTAGCCTGGGTAGCCTTCCCGAAAGCAGAGCTCCACACGCCGCTTTCCCGATGGCGGTTAATTCGACGCGGTCTTGGCTGGCCCCGACGCGCCTTTTTGCACCTCGAAGATGTGCCAGGCTTTCAGGTAGCTGACCGCCTGCTGGAGCTGGTAGTCGGTTTTGATGCGCTCCTTGGGATCGTCGACGCGAATCTTTTTGCCGTCTTTTTCGGTGATGGGGCGCTTATCCTTGTCCTCTTTTTCGTCGCCCCCTTTGCTGATCTTGGTGGGATCGTCATCATCGAATTTTCCGGACTTATCCGACTTCTCGCCCTCACCGAGCAGGTGCCCCTCGAGGTCGCCCTCTTTGAGCGCCTTCATCCCCTTTTTGGCCTTATCTATCAGCGCCACATCGAGCCGATCTATTTCGATGTCGGGCACTATCCCTTTGGACTGAATCGTCCGGCCGCTGGGAGTGAAGTAGCGCGCGACGGTCAGTTTGAGGCCCGATTTATTTTCGAGATCGATGACGGTCTGGACGCTGCCCTTTCCGAAAGTGGGCTTGCCCACGACGATGGCGCGGTGGTGATCCTGCAACGCCCCCGCCACGATTTCGGACGCGCTAGCGCTCGCCTCATCGACGAGTACTACCATCTTAAAATCCTTGAACGGATTATCCCCCTTGGAATACTCGACCTCTTTTTTGGCCTTGTTGCGCCCAATCGTCGATACAATGGGAAGCTTATCGAGAAAGAGGCCGGATACGTTTACCGCCTCTTCGAGTAACCCGCCTGGATTACTGCGCAGATCGAGCACAGCACCCTGTAGCGGCTTCTTGTTCTGCTTGATTAACGCGTCTATCTTTTTGCGCATGTCTTTACTGGTATTACTTTGAAAACTCGTGATGCGAAGCCAGGCGTAATCATCCTCGAGGAGTCCCCCCTTCACGCTGACGACCTTAATAATGTCACGCTTGATTTCGATGGGTAGGAGTTTATCGGCGCCTTTTCTGGCGACGTGAATAGTCACCTTGCTTCCCTTTTCACCGCGCATGAGGCCCACCGCCTCGTGCAACGACAATCCCTTCGTGTCCTTCTTAATTTTCTTTTCCTTATCTTCAATCATGAAGATGCGATCGCCTGGCTCGACACCGGCGAAAAATGCGGGCGTGTCTTCGATGGGGGTAAGTACGGTGAGGTAGCCATCCTGAACCGAGATTTCGATCCCCAGGCCGCCGAACTTTCCCGAGGTGTCGACCTGCATTTCCTTGAAACTTTCAGGCGGCAGATAAACAGTGTGGGGATCCAAAGTAGCCAGCATCCCCTTGATGGCCCCCTCGATGAGCTTCTTGGTATCCACCTCTTCGACGTAATTGGACTGCACGAAGTGCAAAACCTTCGTGAAAAGATCGAGGAATTCGTAATTCGGCGCTGCCTCGCTTTTTCGGTAAAAACCGACACCCACGACGAGTGTCGCCCCTAGAAGCACTCCGGCCATAGTCGAATAGAACAATTGAAACCTTTTTTTCATCACAGGTCTCCTTATGATTCTGTTCGGCCTAAATCGCAAAGAACCCAACACCCGATTCACCTTTTCAGCTACGCGTTTGTAAGTCATTGAAACCGTATGTTTTTCTCCCATGCTGTTTGGGTTTTGTACAGTGCCTGAATAGCGCATGGACACCCCCCTTACTCGAACTAATTAGTATGAGACAAACCGGCCAAACGCGCCAAACCCCTTGAGAAAAACCTCCAGACTGCCGAGGCCTATGTGTGAACATCCTTTGGCTACTCTGCCCCAAGGTTAATGCGGCGTATAATGGAATGAGGGGGCAGGTTTCCGTGAGAAAACGCAGAATCAGAAAGTGCACAACGCGCAGCCAGTACAGCCATTGCAGTAAACCTAGCGACGGCGGTCAGGTCGCTATCTTATTCGCGCTCGTGTTTACCTTTCTCTTCATACTCTTCGCGTTCGTCGTCGATTTCGGTCACCTCGTCAACACGAAGATTAACTTGCAGCTCTCGGCCGACAGCGCCGCCTACGCGGGCGCCGCCTGGCAGGCGCGCCTGCTCAATCAGATCGCTGCGGTCAATTACCGGATGAGACAAGACGTGAAGGAGCTCGCGATGCGCGTGCAGGTCACGCACCGGCGCCACAACCGACTATTTCCGCGCGGATCAAAGACCTATAATGGAGCACCACAGCTGGACTCCGGAGCGGAGTCAGACCCCTTTATCTGTCAGCAGGCGCACGGCTATACGGCGATATCGGGGTTGCGGTATGCCGAAGATACGAATCTCTGTCGAAACGCCGCGGTGGGTACTCCCGGTCTCCCACCTATCGTCGTCCCGCCGGTCGTGGCCGGTTTTGATCCCTTCGCCGTGGCGATCGCAGCGCAGATTCGCCGGATTCAGCAGGCTGCCAATCAGGAGTGCCGCGCAGCCGCTAATGACAATCGCATTCTGGCTGAGCACCTGATCGATGTGTACACGAGACGCTCCCAATTTCATGCCGAGCAGGTCGACCGGCTTGCCGAACACGTGAATCAGATAGCCGAGGAGAATCCGACCAACAGCCGCCACCCGGCCGTTCAAACGGCGTTTGAAAGCGCACGCCGAAATCTGGCCCTGGCTAACCGGGATGATTTTCAGTTTGAGATTCTTAAACCCGAGGGGGGCGAATACCTTCGGATGCAACAGCAGCGCCTGGCCGCGACGCTCTTTTTTTTGAAATTCAGCGTGTCTGGCGATGGCTGCGTCGGACAGCCGGGTTTCGTTAATTTTAACGATGTGGTGGGCGGCTACAATAAGGTTCAAAGTGTTGTGACCTACTTCGCTGTCAAACTCTCGAGCCGGCCGCGCATGCTCTTCATGCCGCAGAAGTGGCTCGAGAACGCATTTCCCAGACTCGAGGCGTTCAGCGTCGCCAAGCCGTTTGGATCGAGAATCGGGCCCATCGCCGAGGCCGACTCGCTCATTCCCATTCCCAGGGGCGTCGGCGATCAGGACCGCAGAATGAATTTCAGCTTTCGCCCGAATGATCGACTGGGGATAGCCAACACCAAAATCCTGGCGCTGCTCGATGCGCTTCACCCGTTTAACGGCATTGGACGCACCGATGGAAATCGCGGCACGGGATGGCCCGATCCGGATCGGCCGGCAGATCTGCGCGTTCCGCTACAGGCCGTTCGGGCGCCCAATCTTTTTGACTCCGTCTTTTTTTCGATCTTTCCCGATCCCAACGCGACGGACGACTATTTAGAACCGCAGTACGCATCCAATCTTTTCCCGGACTATCTCGAGGCCGGAGATCCGCTGAGTAATTCCGTGATCGATATCCCCCAACCTCGTCTCGGGCCGTACCTGCCAAACGGCGTCGGGTCGCGCAATAACGGACAGGGCTGGATCCAGGAAAATGCCGACCCCACCGGGGTCGAGAGCCCTTATGCGGGCTACGCCGAGGAGAAAATCGGCAGCCATTCCGTTAGAAGCGCGCTAGGCATTGGCGGAATCATTAACGCAAATAACGCCGCCGAGTTTGGGTATGCCACGCCACAAGCCATTCACAGCGCCTGGGCCCCGAAAAACCGACCGGGCCGCATCGGCTACAGCGTTAAATTCGTCGGTATGGACTTTCTCATCCGCGTACTTCGCGTCCGCGACGGCGACGCCGGCAACCTCGGCCCCATCTCCAACCCTCCCACGGGCGACCCCAACATCCAAAATATCTGGCATTAAAAAGTAAAAGGTAAAAGGTGCCTATCTACTTTCCAGCTGAAAAGGTAGCGGGTAAGTGTAATCTAAGTTTATTACCCGCTACCTTTTCAGCTGGAAAGTAGATAGGCACCTTTTTGAGAATATTAGCAATCGACACGTCCTGCGATGACTCGTGCGTCGCGATACTGGAGACCGAAAGTTTTGAGCTTTTGGCGGACGTCGTTCAGTCGCACACGGAAACCATGCAACCCTTCGGTGGCGTAGTTCCGGAACTGGCGAGCCGCGAACACCTCAAGGCACTGCCGATTGCGCTCGAAAAAGCGCTCGAGATTTCCCGCCTACTACTAAGGAACATCGATTGGATAGTGGTCACACACCGACCGGGACTCATCGGCGCACTACTGGTCGGCGTCTCGTTTGCTAAGTCGCTTGCGTACGCGCTTTCGAAACCATTCACCGGTCTGAGTCACATCGAAGCGCATCTATTTTCACCGTTTCTCGCATTGACCGAAGGGCAATCGCCACCGCCGCTCCCCTGGATTGTGCTCGTGGTGAGCGGAGGTCACACAGAACTTTTCGAGGTTCAAAAAGACTTCGCTAAAGACTTCTCCTATGTCTGGCTCGGCGGGACACTCGATGATGCCGCGGGCGAGGCCTTCGACAAAATCGGTAAACTCATCGGTCTCAAATATCCGGCGGGCCCGTTGATTGATGCTTGGGTTCGCGAAGCGGCAACACCTGAGCTTCGAAGCGCCTTTGCCTTTCCGAGGGCAACCACCCCCGGCCTTTCATTCTCCTTTTCAGGCTTAAAAACAGCCGTCGCCCTGGTAGCAGAGCGCCCGGATTTTGCCAGCCAAAGCCGTCTACCCCTTGTCGCAAGCGCGCAGGAGGCCATTCTCGACGGACTCTGCGCTAAAATTCAGATTGCTCGAGAGCGATTTCCCCACCACTCTCTCGTTGTCACCGGTGGTGTCGCCTGCAACTCTAGGCTGCGCGAAAAGCTTACCGATGCGCATTTTCCAAAACCCCGACACTGCACCGACAACGCCGCGATGGTGGCAATCCTCGCCGCCATCCGTCACCGCGAAGGCCAGTTGACCGCCTCGCCCTGGAATCTGTCTGCGGCCAGCCGGTAGCAAGTCAATGGGACTTCGATTAAAATAAGGCCTCATGGTTGGTTTAATATTCCTAATTTGCTTAAGCCAGGTCGCTCAGGGCGCGGAAATGCCGATGCCGCCGGTCTCTGGCGGAAAGACGATCACCTGTCCCGCCGTAAATTTTTTCAATATTCGACAGCAGACCAAGTCCGAGCTTTCCATTGATGATCCGCCCAGCGGGTGGGAGGTGATTCGCACCCAAAACCCCAACGCGAAGGAAGATCTTTGGTTTCCCACCATCGCGGTCGGGGCGGTACTTGAGATTCGAAAAAGCGATCTGTATCTTCAGTGTGACTACAAACCGCGCAATTGGATCCAATACTGGATACTGGGTTCGGCGACCTTGGAAAAACGCATCGGCCCTTTTCGCCAAGGCATGCTCTGTTGGACTTTCGAAGGCCCCGAGCGTAATCCCGTCCACCGACTTCTTACTCCCCACGAGGCGGTTTACCTTCCCTGCATCGGAGGCAAATGCGAACTGCTCTGCAGCTAGGGTTGTCGGCTCTGGTTTTTCTCACGGGTTGTGTACGCCAGGTGTGCATCGTCGATGACAGAGACGAAGAGGCATCCCGCGGCGTCAGTCGTTCCAAGACTTTTATTTATGACTCCTTCGATCAGAACCAAGATCGCGCCGTCAGTCTGGATGAATTCAGGGAACGAATCGCCATTAAATTCAGTTTTCTCGATACGGACAAAAGCGGGAAGATCGATCTCGGTCGGGAGTGCCGCGACAACAGGTGGTGCACCAACCTCCTGACAACCGGCCAATCCGCGGTAACTCTAGGCAAGTTTCTGGACGAGGCTCAGCGACTATTCAAGCAGGTAGATCGCAGCGAGGATTTAGTTCTTGATCGCAAGGAGTTCTCCCGATTACCGGCGGACTAACCGCTCAGTGCGAGTTACAGGGCGGTCATTTAAGTTCTAGTGCGGCCAAGTTCTGGCGCCAAAGTCTAGTGCGGCCGACGCCTAGTGATAAAGCCAGCGGCAAACCATCGGGAGCCGCACGAAACTACCCCTCTCGGAACTGACTCCGAGTTCGCTTCTTTCCACGAAAACATCTATTTTTCCAGGTGAGGTGACCTTGACATAGGGGATCACGCAACGCCCATACCGATCGGAGTCAAAGACCACGCGCACTGAATCCATCGTGGAGTTCTGGCAAGGTCCGTCGAACAGTTTTACGGTCTGACACTGAAATGGCATGTCCGCCTCGAGACGATTCCAGAGTGAGCACTCGGTCATATTACCGTCCAGCGCGAGCACCTGATACGCAACCGTATTATGGGTGTAGTTGCACACGCGCAACTCCGGAAACAGCATCGCACTGGAATTAACGCAGTGAATTACCGTAATAATCAGCGTTATTAGCCGAACTAAATCGTGTCTTTGCTTCATCGTCGGTGATTGATAAAGGCTACTCATCCATTGTATCGTCATTTTTCATGCTAATTCAATTGCGAATGGGGGGGGGGCATTTTGACGGATGATGAAGTAAGCGATTCAGCGTGGATGCTCATGGCGGTTGAGATGGCCCGCGTTGGAATCCAAACCGGTCAGAGTCCGTTCGGGGCAATTGTCGTGAATAAGGGCCAATTAGTCTCCAAGGCCCACAACACGGTTTGGCAGGACATCAACCCGACGGCACACGCCGAGGTGAATGCAATCCGACTAGCAGCCAAGACTCTGAAGTCGGTGGATCTCAAGGGCTGCACGGTTTACACGACCTGCGAGCCCTGCCCGATGTGTCTCGCAGCGATCCACTGGTCGAACGCGACCCGCGTCGTCTTTGGCGCCACCATCGAAATGGCGGCCAGCGCAGGATTCAGGGAGCTCTTCATCCCAGCATCCACCATGGTTGAGTTGGGAAAAAGTCATCTCACAGTCGATCGCCTGGAAAACTTGCCCGACGCCGCATCGCTATTTCAGGAATGGAAAAGCCGGGGCCTTTCCCGGAGTTACTAAAGCGTTCATTTTAATCGATTTTCCCCAGCCCACATCTTCCAAGACTGCAATGATTTGCCTGTGAATTTATCGACGGTAGGTACGGGTGAATCAACCTCTCCGAAATAACCGTGACCTCCCATGACGATGAGCCCGTCCGCGACGTCCACCACCTGCGCAAAGCCCTTCGAGTCGCGCAGATATCGACCGGTGTGGGCCCACATCGCGCCCGATGATTGCACGCGGAGATCCAATCCAAAAACATGGTTCACATAAATATACTCTTTGGGGGACGTCTTAAACATCCCGCCAAAAACCAAAAGTGTATTATCTAAAATTCCCGCCGCCGGGGCAAACGTCGCAAACGGCAGTCGCGGCAACTCCCGAAAACGGCCCGTTTCGGGATTAAAGGCCGTAACCCTATCCAATAATTCGAAGTGTGTGGCACCCTGCCCGAGACCACCGACGAGGAGAATCTCTCCCTGAAAAGTTACCGACGAGAACGCGCGCCTGAGCGGATCCGGCAAGGCGTAGAACGACTCGACCACCGTGTGGGATTTAAAATCAAAGACATCTATTGCACGATGAAATGTCCCGTCATAATCCTTGTCAAATCGTGGCGTAGCATCCCAGCCACCGATCAGAAAGGCCTTTCCATTGAGCGATGCAACAGCATTAGACGATCGACGCCGCGGCAGTTTTCCGACCGTTTCCCAAACATCCCGTTCGGTGTCATAACGCTCAACTATATCGAGCGATCGCCATTTCGGCGTAAAAACCTGCTCGGGCGACGCAAACGCGAAGCCGCCAAACGCGTAAATGTACTTTCCGAATTGCGCCAGCCCAAACCCATGGGATTTCACCAAACGCGGCGACCCCTGCCGCCAAGTCTGTGAATCGAGATTGAAAATATCGACCCGGTCCAGAAACGAGTGCTCGGGATAGGTGTGCTCGGGACCCTGGTGTCCGCCGATGACATAGAGATTGCGCCCGACCCGAATCGCCCCAAACGACGAACGCGCCGGAGTTGGAATGTCCGGCATCGGTGTACTCACCCAAGAACTCTGACCGCTCACCGACGGAGCGTAGAGATCCCCCTTCATCTGGACCAAAAGTTTTCCAGCCGACGGATTGTTTTGCCACGACTCTAGCCCTATCTCATAAAGTGCAAAATGCCCCTCTCTATCGCTCGCAAAAACAATGTTCCCATTGGGTCTAAACGTAGGGGCGAAATTTCGCCCCTCACCGCTCGTGGCAAATCGCCCGACTCCTGAAAGGCGATCCCGGACATATACCTGCCAGCTATTTTCCATAAACACGGTAAATGCGATGAACCTATCATCGGGTGAAAGGGCTGGTGCCATGCTTTTCGCTCCAGGCGATTCTATTATCTTTTCAAGTCTTTTCTCCGTATCCCATTCGACAATCTCGCGCCGCTCGGATGAAACATCCCGCTGAAAAACTAGGAAACTCCCATCACTGGAGACGCTGGGAAAATAACACGGGGTCGGTTGCACCAGAATTCGCTCGGTGGCTTCACCCGCCAGATCCGCTACTAGGTCCACTATCACAATCTGGGCCCGTCCCCCTACCGGCCTGGAAAAGGCCAGAGTGCGACCGTCTCCCGAAAAATCGGGATGCAATTGCAGGCCATTAGTGGGAGATACAACTTTCTCCGCTGCGTCACCCAGCGACCTGACCACTATTTCGCTGGCGGTCTGGTCACCCCGAACCCAAGCCACCCGACCGCCTAAGGCATCTATGTCGGGATACAGATTCCAGAGCGCCCCGTGAGTTATTTGCCTGGGATTCCCGCCATCGTCGTCAGCCATCACGAGGTGTTTTTCACCCTCCAGTTCTCGCATGAAGACCAGCGAAGCCTGGATCCAATCACAATTCAGTCCGGCCACAACTATCAGGAAATAAATGATATTTTTCACTTGGCCCCCGGGATCAACCGTTGCTAATAGCGGCTATTTTTCCCTTTTTATAACGGCAAAGACGCGGTATGGCTTGTCACTATGCAGCACCCGCAGGCCATATTGACTCGGTTAGGCGCCAATCCCCGAAAAAGCCTTTCCCAGAACTTCCTGACCTCCGATTATTGGGCCGAAAAACTAGCGGCACTCGCGCTCGATCAGAAACCGCAAAGAATTGTGGAAATCGGTCCAGGCTTGGGAGCACTCACCCAAAAATGGGCGAGGCGCTGCAAAGACGGCGTCTTGATAGAATGCGATCGAAAGCTGGCAAGCTACTTGCGAGAAGAATACCCCACGCTCAACCTCATCGAAAGCGACGTGCTTCGTGTCGATATGCGAGCTCTCTGCCCACCCTCGCTTCGTACCGTGGTGATTTCAAATCTTCCTTACCACATCAGCTCGCCCGTGTTTTTTTCGTTTATCGAGGGAAAACTATTTCCCTGTGCCCTGATATTCACATTCCAAAAAGAGTTCGCCGATCGCCTCGCGGCGGTTCCGCGTACAAAGGAGTACGGCGCGCTGAGCATTCTTTCACAGACTTTTTTTGTAATTGAACCGATCGGCGTCCTTCCGGCCGGTGCGTTTTACCCAAAGCCGGCGGTGGCAAGCGCTGCACTTTTAATCAAGCCGAGAGAGACCCTGGTAGATTCGACGCGGCTAAAGAGCGTCATTCGGGCGGCGTTCGCCCACCGGCGCAAATTTCTCTCCGGAAATTTAGAGGTGCTTCGCCCGGCAGCAAAGATTGCGGAAGTTTTTAATCGCCTCGGAATCGCGCCCAAGGCACGCGCCGAGGAGCTGACCAAAGAGCAGTTCTGGCTCCTTGCCGAGGAGTTGCAGTGATTGGCCGGGTGTTTGCTTGGATGGTCGCTTGGCCGCTTGCATGGGTATGGCTATATACCTTGGGATCGACATTCCATGCGGCCGCCGGAGCAACGCTCCTGCCAACAACATCCCGGAATTTCGAGGACATCAATACGATTGGCATTGGGTTTTCCAGAAGGTCCTTGAACTTCGTTCCCCCCGGTGACGTCGGCGAAATGCCCCCTCTTTCGACGTGGAATCTCGATTTGAATACGCGCGTGTGGCGAGCCTTTTGGGACGATACACGACCCGCTGTGGATTTGCGGCTACAGATTCCACAAGGTGGCGTGGGCAGAACCAGCCTCAAGGACCCGAGGGACTTCGTTCCGCTCCGGTACTCGGTCAGTGACGGCGATTTTGGCGCCGAGATCGCCTTAAACAAATCGCTCCTGGACGAATCGGTAACACTCAAATTGGGACACCGATTCGTCGTCAGCGCCACGGCCGCGGCCGAGGCTCAGATCGGAAAGAACCCGTCCGCGCGGATGGAGCTTGCAACAGGGCCAGTGGGATCCTGGTTTGGTGCAATTTCCGCAACCCGGCGCCCACACACCTGGGGACTCACTTACGCCCAAAATCTCGCCGCACGCGTCACCCAGAGTGTCGATGCCGGCTTCGAGGTTGCCGGAGTTATCCTGAATCAACCCGTCACTCTGAGCGCAACGACGCGGTGGGAGCCGGAAACGGCGGCCGTTCTGTACCATTACCAGGCGACGCGGTTCCAACGTTTTGGAATACATCTCGCCTGGGAAAACTGGCGCCCGTTCGAGGCCCCGTTTCTGAATATTGAGTCGCCCTTGGCTCAGAATAGGATCACGGTAGCACCCACCCTGCAAAACACCCTGAGCCCCGGTCTGGATTGGATGTGGCAAATGGGAGACCATCGCACGGATTTTGCGTATCAGTTCCGCCCAACCCCGCTGACTTACGATTCGCTTACGAGGGGACTTAATCTGTTCGACACCGATACTCACCGTTTTGCTTTAATCTACCGGTGGCAAGCCACACCGTCGGCAGGATTTTTTTTCTCTCTCACTCGCGATATTTGGGTTCCCCGCAGAGTCGAAAAATCCAATCCAAACCCTCCTGGTGTTTCTGGTGTTCCCGGCTATACGATAGAAGGCGGCGCATGGTTCATCGGTACCGCCGTACGAGTCGTTCTTTAGTGGGATTGGGGAATTGGTACCCGGTACCTTTCAGGACCGGGTCATTCCGTGACTCGGTCCGGAAAGGTACCGGGTACCAATTCCACTAAAAACGCGGCGCGGGCGGCGGTGAGTCGATCGAGGTTTCTCCCCAACGGCAGCGGAAAAACCGTGGGGCAGTCGTGGCGGGTACCCTGGGTGATGTTATCCTTGAGACAATTAATACCCAAAACCTGATCCTGACGATACGCCCGGTACGGCTCTATCGACCAGTTGTTTGCAAAGAGCGCGAAAAGAGCACCCCACGAAACAATAAAAACGGCATTTCCCCAACGTGAGGCAATTTCAAAAACCCTACCCCAAAGACAAACGGCGAGCGGAATCAGAATGAGCGAGATCTCACCATAACGTGCACTCTTGGCGGCACCCGTCCCGAAGGGTCCACGTCCCATGCTCACCGTGGCCACGGCCGCAAAGATGGCGAGCACTCCCGCAATTAGTCCCCAACTCCGATTATCCATCTCCCGCCGGCGCACTAAGACCACAACGGGCACTAGAAGTACCAACAGAATTACTACGCCCCAGATGTTTTTTATCGCTTCAATACCAAAACCAAACGACACCAGGTTGAGAAAGAACCTCGTGAACTCCGTTGAAAAGGGCAGCGCCGGGTGCGGGTGGCCCGGGGGTTGGACGTGTCCAATTAGCCAGATGGCCGCCACCAGCGCGACGGCCATAAAAACTCCCATCGCCCATTGAAATGACCTTGCGTCATGCTTGCGCTCCGTCCACCGATAAAACACGCTTATCGAAACCAGGACCAACGCCTGCCCCACCCCCGTCGAAAAAGACAGCACCGTCGCGGTCAGCAAAAATGTGACCCAAACAGCGCCTCGCGGGCCCAAGCGCCTTTCAAAAAAGGGAGGGATGGCGAGTATTAAAAAAAGCAGCACGAAGTGAAACTGGGAATGAAAGCCACTCAAATGGTTACTGACATTCAACGTGGAGAGCAAAAAAACGAGAAATGCCGAAATGAGCGCTGTGGGCCGCTCGGGATTACTCCACCTGAAAAGTCGGTAACAGGCCCAAAGGAGAATTCCGTAAATCGAGAAACTCGAAAGGGCGAGTAGTCTGGGGTGCGCTCCAAAAAGAGCGGCCGTAAAATACATGTGGAGACGGGTGGGAACGACGATGTGCTCATTGTGCCTGGCGTAAAGCCAGCGCCAGAATCCTTGCGTGTTCCAGTCGTACCAAACGTCCCACTCATCGGCGATGGGCACATCAAGGACATAAAATGCAACTATCCCCCAATGGATCACAAACAGCACGACTAAGGCGCGGTGCCAAACCGGCTGTGCGAGAAGTGATCGTCGTGGTATATCGAGCATCCGGGGTATTATTTTGATCAAGCCGGCAATCGTCAATGACAAGTTCAGCATCATCCGTCTGCCGTGCCTTCTTTTCACTCTCGGCCTGCTTTTTACCGTCATCACGCCGCCATTTCAGGTCCCCGATGAGAGTACCCACCTTTTCCGGGCGTTTCAGCTCTCCGGCCTCAATGTTTTCGGGTCAATTGAAAACGGTATCAGCGGAGGCGCGATTCCGTCTGCAATGGTGAGCGAATCGCATACCGAGGGAATCCCCTTTAACATCCACAAAAAAACGTCATGGGCCGCCTGGCTCAAGCGCTGGACCTCTGGAACCAGGCTCGACTCTGTCGCCACCCAAAACACCACATTCGTAAATTTCAGTAACTCCGTCATCCTCTCGCCGGTTCCGTATATTCCCCAGACCCTAGCGTGCTTCCTCGGTCGAATGGCCGAACTAAGTACAATTCAACTTCTCTATCTCGTTCGGTTTTTCAACCTCATTGTCGGTGTATTGCTCATGGCAGCGGCGCTTTATCTCATCCGTGACACACTCCATTGGCCCTGGCTCTTTCTGTGGCAAGGCACACCCATTTACTGTTTTCTACTGGGATCGGCCGGCGCAGACGTCACCACATTGGGACTGGCATTTCTGGTGTTTGCGCTCTTTCTAGCGGAATATTCCCGCCCTGAAAGAATTGCGACGAGATACTTCTTTATCGTCGCCATTCTTCTGGGACTCTGCAAATCGGTCTATCTCCTCGTTCCATTGGTGTTTTTCGGATTGCACCGATTTCGCAAACCCCTTTTGGCGCTCGGTCTCCTTGGCGCCGCGTGGGTACCTGGCGTACTTTGGACGGTGCACCAGCAGCGGTTGTTCCCCCAGGTTCGGGTCGATATCCACTTAAATCCCGTCGAGCAGCTGCATTTTGTGATTACCCACCCGTTTCGATTTTTCGCGGTAACACTTAAGCACTGGCTCGTAAACGGCATGGGGCTCACCGAGCAGGTAATCGGTAAACTCGGCTGGCTCGACGTGGATCTGGGTTATAAACTGTTGGGATCCTATCTGACGCTTCTGGTACTCGCCCTCGTCTATTCGCAGGGAACCGAACGACTAACCACACGGCCGAAACTTTGGATTAGCGCAATCGTGTTTTCGACGTTCGAGCTGATTGCTCTAGCCATGTATCTGTGGACGCCGTTTGGCGTTTGGCGAATCGAGGGGATGCAGGGACGCTATTTACTGCCCATACTCCCTTGCCTGTCACTCATACCAAGCGTGCGCTCCTACCGCTGGCTGAAACCCGGCGGACTCGTCACCTGCTGGGCGCTTCTCTCCGTTTGGGCGCTGGGGATCACGTTTCATCGTTATTGGGTGCCATGATTTTGAAAGCAAAGCATGCGCTGGCAGTAGGGGCGATCCTCGCCGGATTCCTTCTGGCATTCTTCACCCCATTTCTGTGGGAAGGCCGAACGTTTTTAAATCGCGCCAAAGGTTATTCAGCGCTTTGCGGGCCGTTGGTGGACGGACAATTCCCGGAAAATTCGGGCGAGGAGAGCGTTCTTCTGTCAGACCCCGTGACCAGCCTCATTTACAACGAACCCATGAGTTGGCTCATCCGCAAGCAGCTTTTATCGGGACACCTGCCGCATTGGAGCCGTCAGCTCGGTATCGGCCAACAGGTACTGGCCGTGATTCAGCCGGGGTTCTTTTTTCCGCCCAACTGGATTGCGTATGGCACCCCCGGCGTGTGGGGAATTGATCTCTCGATACTTTTCAAAATGGCCCTCGGTTTTCTGGGGTTTTTTGGGCTCCTTCGTCGGGGACTACCACAGGGATTCGGCTTTTCGATAACTGCCTCGCTGGCCGGTGCGATGATATATGCATTCACGGGACACGCCTTTCAAAAGGCCAACATGAACAGTCTCGGCGTCTACGCAATCGCCCCGTTTTATCTGTGGAGTATTTTCGGTCTTCACGGGTCACCCTCCGCGGGGCGGGCACTGGGGCTTGGAGTTGCTTCAGCACTCTTAATATTTGCCGGCTTTCCCGAAACCACGCTCGCCGTCTTTTACCTGGGCGTTCTAGTGCACGGTTGGCTCTTTTGGGCCAGCGCCGCTTTGGGTTTTTCGGGTGTTTCCAGTCGTATTTCCCATCAGCGTCGAACCCTGAAACTCACGGCGCTTGGTTACCTCTTGGGCGGACTCTGGGCCGCCCCCCAGCTTTTGCCACTCGCCCAAGTTCTCTCCCAACTTTCAACCCGCTATCGACTGGGCAACTTCGGAAGCGGGCTCGCGCCGATTTCATTTTTGGATGAGCTCGTTTTTCCCAGAGTCACCTCATTGGGAAGTGTGCTCCACCCCGGGTGGATGGGGCCCGTTGCACTTGCCGCGGCTATCGCCGGATGGCTTCTGATGTTAGACAAGCGATTTTTTAGATACTGGATACTTTTAGGCGCCGTCATTCTTTATGGAATCAAGGCCTTCAACGTACCCGGACTCTTTTCACTCTATGGGTTTGTTCCGTTTTTAAAGATCCTTCATTTTTCGCGCGATTTTTCTCTCTGGCTTTGGATTCCAGTCTGCTTCGGGGTCGCGCTGGCCGTGGATCAGCTGCACACGCTTTCAAGGGACGTTGGCACAAAACGCAGGCGCGCGTTATTCTTAACGCTGTCATTGATTACGGTGGTTACGGCGCTGACGATTACTTTTCATTCCCAAAGTGTCGATTGGCGCTGGGCCAACAAGCGCCTGCTCTGGCAGCTCGGTTGCCTTTGCCTGTGGTTTCCACTTTCACTCGCGGGTTTCAAAGCGCACCACCTGCCACTTCTCTTTCTGGCGACACTGAGCCTTGTCCCCAAAAGCGGGGCTACTAGAACCCCCATAGACCTAAACACCTGGGCGCTCACGGGTGCACTGAAGGACACCCTAAATATTCCCGATACGGCGAGGCTTGTGCCGCTCAGGTCGCAGAACCGCTGCCCCTCGCCCATCACCGCCAACTTCGGTTTTTCCTCAGTTCACAACGTCGATCCATTGGTCTCAGATCGCTTTTTTGATTTTCACCGTCAGTTCTTCGAGTGCGTGGAGCCGGAGTGTATCTTCGGAATTCGGGGGGTCAGGGGCCAAAACAGAATTTTGCCGTGGCAGATTCTCGGGGCCAACTATTTTGTGACCGGTATCGACGAGGATCACCGCCACTTCATTGGCCACGACTCCGATCTCAAGCCACTCCTAACTCACAAACGCCTGACGGTCTGGACCAATCCCCTCGCCTTTCCTAAGGCGATGATCTCCTATGGGTGCCGTCGTTTTTCGAATCACCGAGAGGTCTTTAACGCCCTGTTTAAGGAGCAAATCCTGCCTTCCATTGCCTATCTGGAACTATCGCAAAACACCCCCTGCTCCGAAGATTCCGGCATGGTTCCCGTCGATGTACAAAAGTACGGTGACTACGAGGTTGTGGTTAAAACTGAACTCTCCAAACCCGGTTGGCTGGTGCTCACGGACGCCTTTCATCCCGATTGGCGCGCATTTGTAGACGGCAAAAGCACACCTACCGTGCCTGCCTTCGGAATGTATCGCGCGGTGCCCTTACCTCAGGGCGCCCATACGGTCGAGTTTCGCTATTTTCCATTTTGGTTTTACATAGGCACAGTCTGTTTTTGGGCCGGTACCATTTTCAGTGTCTGGTTAAGCTTTGCCTAAGTACGTGGGCGCCGCGCTGTTTTAGCTGGGAAGATTATCAGTTAGACTCACCTCTGGAGTCTCTATGCACTTTAGCGAAGCGGAAATTCAGTGTCCCTTTTGCCTGGAGATAATGGCCGTTCCCACCAATATTCAAGACGGCTTGAAACAAGATTTTATCGAGGATTGCGCCGTCTGCTGCCGGCCCATCCGGATCGTCGTCGAGTTCGACGGGGACGGGGAGTCCCAGGTTACCGTACACAGGTCGTGATGATGGACCGCGCCCATTATCAGGCACTAAATTATTCACCGAGAATTGCTGCGCCACGAATGGTGAACCGCTTGACACCTTTCGCGGCAGGAGTTTCCCTTTCCTGAAGGTAGATTAGAATGGAATTCCGGTGCATGATTTTAATACGTAACGCATGAGCTCACTCATCTCCACCCATTTCTGCCGTTTCAAGATTTTCGCAATTTTCTTTGGTTTCTTTGGTTTCCTCGGTTTCGGTGGAAAGAACATTTTGGCCACCCAGACCACCCCGAGCACTCTTGGCGCCGCCTCATGGCCCGGATACTATTCCCCCATATTGGGAGACCCGCTACGTGGGCCGACGGATCGCAGTGAAGCTGTTTAGTCGGGAGCCGGCGCAAAGACCATGACCATAATTCCTGGGCTTGGTAGTCGGGTATCATTTAGAAGAGACACTGCCGTTTATGCCACGACTTTGGATACTGTGCTTACCGGGACTTCTGCTCGTACTTGGACTGGCACCGGTCCATTGGGGCCCGTGGGTATCGCAATCTTTCGTGGGCCATTTCAAGGGTATCCTAGATGCGCATGTCTACTTCCATAATTTGTACAACACCGGTAATTTTATTCAGGCAGCCGACGTGCTGTTTGTTGGGGACTCACGTCTGATAACCGCATTCAATCATCAGGGGTTGTCCCCATTCTTCAACGCACGTCACCTGAAATACTACAATCTTGGACTAGCTCGAGCCGGTGGAAACAGTTTCTATGAAGTGTTGATGACGAAATTGAATCTTAGGCCCCGGTATATCTTGGTTGGGGCCGATTTTTTCTTTACGGACTACGATATCTCGCGCGCTAGGGTGCTAAACGAAACGCGGTTCGATGCATTCAATTTTATTTGGAGAAAGAATATTACATTCCACGCTCGCCGCCTCCAGTCGCTTATCTTTCGGGATGGCCAGGTCCCGGCTGTACATCGACGTATCGAAGATGGCACCATTTTCCACCATTTGATTTCGAAAAGGGAAGACATTTTCCGATTGGCATTCGAAAAAAGTCGGCAAGGATTTCCCTGGGCGACGTCGCTATCGCCCGGCGGGTGGTAAATGCCTGATCGAACCGAGGTGCTCGAATCATTTTCTTTTGCGTCCCCAACAAGTTTACTTCTCAATCGCAATGTGCCGAATTCGCCGAGGAGCTGGGCGTGCCATTCGTGGGCACGACCATAGAGGCCCTTGAAACATACGACTTCACCCACTTGACGATCAGGTCTGCCATGTTATTCCAGCAACGCTTTTTAAAGAGCTTGGATTCTTATTTATGAAAGATCGGGCACTACAAAACCCCTAAAACATCACCCCTAAAAAATCGCATAGATGAACGGAGCCGCGGAGGTGCTGGCCAAAAAGATCAGAACTGCGCAGACCATTAGCGCGAGCAGAATGGGCGACAGCCACCATCTTTTGGTGCTGCGCAAGTAATACCAGAATTCGCCGATCAGACTGCTGCTTGTGCTCTGTTGGGCAACTATTTCAAAGTCGGTTAAACTTTTATCGATCATCCACGGCTCCAATTACTATCGGTCTCCATTTATCACGACTGACGGAAGTACCTTTTGATATCCGTTACCGGCGCCAGGGGAAGCCAGTAAGATTCTTTCCCCGGTTGTCTCCGCAGAGCCAGGGCATCCCTTCCGACAAGCCTGAAAATTAATCCAATAGGGGTCACCACGCCGAAAAACAGGGCCAGTAAAATGATGTTCGAGACCACCCAACCAATCGGCAAGGAGATGGCCGTCAACCCGATAAAAATCGGCCGAATCGCCTCTGGTGAAAACAGTCCCGCCAGACCCCACGACAAACCAAGGCCTGCGAGAATAGAGGCTAGCATCCAAGATTCGCGCCCAAACCCAGCTCGGCAAGCCAGGACGCCGAGAAACAAAATCCACAAGACGGCAAACTGCCGCAGAATCTTGTTAGACACAGATGCCGGATGAAGAGGTGTTAATCCTGGCGCCATCAATCTATCCCCCACGGTCCGGCCGCCCACGGCCGCCGACGGCCAATCATGATAAATAACCCGCCCTCGCGATAACCACTGCGGATGTTTCCAATCTGGCTCAGGACTCGGCTGAAGCGTGTTCCTGGGTCCCGGGATTCAAACAGCTTTTCCCGTCGAGCGAGAGCTAATCCGGGAATTGGTTTGGGGATCGAGTTCACAAAATCCAGACCATCCTCCTGCATCCATCCGAGAACCTCGCTCAAAGTGTGGCAGGTTTCAACGGGATGGCAATATTGATCCTGGAACCAGGCCTCGCGTTTTTTGGCGTCATGCATCCCGCCGAAATGGGGATCCAGCCACCTGCTCGTTAAACCGGTCAAGCGGTAGAGCGCCACCCGTGGGTAGTGGAAGAACTTGCGGCTATACGAGTTGTAGAGTCCCACGATCAAATAACCGCCGGGCCTGGTTAGCCGACCGAGGCGCCGAAACGCACCACGGCAGTCACCGGTGTGATGGAGCACGCCATTACTAATAACGACATCGAAGAAATCGTCCTTGAGCGCGGGTCGAAACAGGTTCATCTGAGCAAACGAGGCACGACTTAAGCCGTGCTTCATCTTAAAATTTTGTCCCAATCGTAAAGAGTTGAGGCACACGTCGACACCCAGCACGGTTCGGTGAGCACTTGCCAGAAAATTACTCAGCTGCCCGGTGCCGCACCCCATATCCAGAATTCGCGCATTGTAGGGAATCTGTTCGCTCAAAAGACGCGCGAACTGACTTTGGTGCGCCTTCTCTAAAAGTGCTCGAGGATTGTCGAGGTCGTCGTAGTTTGGAAACGGTGTTCTCTCGTAGAATCGCCGTACGGTGTCCGTCACGCCCTGGAAGTTGGCATCCACTGCTTGTGGCGCGAATAGGCTGGGGACGCCATCGATTACCGGGTAACTCGCGCCGCTTGCAGGGTTGTGCGCGCCATCCGGCGTTACGACGAGCGGTTCACGGGTCACGGGATCGGCCCACGGACTGTCGGGGTCCTGAATTTCGAAGTTGGATATTCTGGGCGATCCGGCTTTTTGGGGCTCCCCCCACAACCTCATTCCCAGGGGTTGCTCCGGTTTGTAGAGCACGTAATTTCCCAGCACCAAAACATCCATCTCAGATTGCATGAAGGCGTGGTACCCATCCTGCGGAGTCAGCACAATTGGCTCCCATGACAGATTAAAGCTGGTATTGACCAGGATCGGGCAGTTCGTTTTTTCGTAAAACCTGCGGAGCAACCGGTAGAAAACGCCGTGCCGCTCATCGACGGTCTGCACCCGGGCACTGAAATCGACGTGAGTGACGGCGGGTATTGTGCTTCGAATGAGACTCAGACGCCTGGCCAGATCAGGGTCGTTCTTTGCCACCTCCTCGGCGTCCGGGGAAAGTGGCACGCGGCGATGCTCCAGGACCGAGGCAACCTGAAGCATGTAGGCGGAGTCTTCCCCCTGCCGCATTGAAAACCATTCGTGGACATGTTCGCGGAGCACGCTGGGGGCGAACGGGCGGAAACCCTCACGGAATTTAATATTCAAATTTATCTTGGTCTGAATTTTCGCCGAACGCGGATCGCCCAAGATGCTGCGGGCCCCCAAAGCACGCGGGCCGAACTCCGCGCGCTCCTGAAACCAGCCGACCACCTTTTCCTCCTCCAGCGCCGTAACGACGGAATTTAACATCTCGTCCTCGCTGGTAAAGCGATGGTAAACGGCCCCAGCGTTCGTCAGAAACCGCTCGATTGCGCTCGCGGAAGATCCCGGCCCCAGAAAGCTCGCCTTTTGCGCATCGGGCAGAACGGGCGCACGGGATTTTTCGAGGAGTTGATGCCAGACAAATAGAGCCGCCCCCAGTGCGCCGCCAGAATCGCCGGCGGCGGGTTGAGTCCAGATGTTTTCAAACGGTCCTTCGCGCAAAAGCCTGCCGTTTGCGACGCAGTTAAGGGCCACTCCACCAGCAAGCACCAGGTTTTTCATACCCGTGTGCCGGTGAACCGTGCGCCCCATTCGCAGGATGATCTCTTCCGTCACCGCCTGAACGCTCGCTGCCAGATCTGTGTGGCGCTCGTTAAGACGCGCATCCGGTTTGCGAGGCGGCCCACCAAAAAGCGCATGAAAACGATCGTTCGTCATGGTCAGGCCCTGGCAGTAGTTAAAGAATTCTTGATTCAGGCGGAAACTGCCGTCGGCCTTGAGGTCGATCAGATTCTGATAGATCGTATTTTCGTAAGCGGGTCGCCCGTATGAAGCGAGTCCCATCAGCTTGTATTCACCGCCATTGATTTTAAAGCCACAGTAATCGGTGAAGGCTGAATACAAAAGCCCGAGTGAATGCGGAAATTGCAGGTGTTGAGTCAATTCTATACGATTCCCCTCCCCCTTGCCGAAGGCGGCCGTGCTCCACTCGCCCACGCCGTCCACGGTTAGAATTGCCGCCGACGCGAACGGGCTCGGATAAAAGGCGCTCGCAGCGTGACTCTCGTGATGGCTGAGAAAGACGATGGGAACGGCGTTGGGAACGGCGGCGCCCACTGTGAGACCCTTTTTGATCAACCGGCGCATGCCGAGTTTCTGCTTCAGCCAAACCGGCATGGCCCGTGAAAAACTTCGAAACCCGCCGGGCGCAAAGGCCACGTAGGTCTCGAGCAGGCGCCCGAACTTGGCGACGGGTTTATCATAGAAGGCGACGTAACTGAGATCGGCGGCGGCTAGTCCCGCCTCCTTCAGGCAGTAATCGATAGCGTGGATCGGAAAGTCGGCATCGTTTTTTTCACGGGTAAAGCGCTCCTCCTGCGCCGCGGCGACAATATCACCGTCGACCACCAACGCAGCAGCACTATCGTGGTAAAACGCCGATATGCCGAGGATTGCCGTCAAGACCGCGCCTCAGTCGGTATTTCGTGGCGTTCGCGAATGGGGAAAGCCACACCGAAGTTTTGAACAAATATCGCAGTCCATTAACAAATTGAAACTCAGTTGGTGGGTATTTGCAATTGATGTAAAATCCATCGATAGAAAAAATATGCGTTCCCCATTAGCCCAATAATGAAAGAGACCCTAAGTTGATTTTACGCCCCATGTCTAAACCGGTTTTTATGCTCGCCGCGATTGTACTGGTACTCGCCGCGGTGGAGAGTATCAGTTTTACCTGCTTTTCCCTTGTCAGGAAAAAAATAAATTGGGCAAAGCCCATGCAACTCCCTCTTACAGCACCGATAAACCCAAATATATTTAACGCCACCCTCGGTTGGGTTTCGAGATTCCCGACGCCCTACGGCGAACGCCCGCGACCACACGATTATAAATACCCATTCATGGCAACGTTTGGCGACTCCTTCACAGGGGGCGACGAGGTGAAGGACGACGAAACCTGGCAGGCATTTTTATCCCAATCCAAAAGCGCCGATATTTTTAACTTCGGACAAGGCGGATACGGCACTGACCAGGCACTGATCAGGTACCAAGGGATTGGCCGGATTCCGGGTGTGAGCGTGGTCACGATGGGCCTGATCCTCGAAAACATCAATCGCATCGTCAACGTGTACCGACCATTCTTGTACCCAAGCACAGGTATAGCCCTGACCAAACCTCGTTTTTGCCTATCTAGTGGATCTCTCGAACTCGTACCCAATCCGGTGCAATCGGAAAACGCCTTGGTTCAATTGGCGAACGTGAGCTTCTTAAAACGAATTGGGCGCAATGACCATTGGTACCTCGCACAGCATCTACCGCACTTTGCCTTCCCGTTCACTCGACTCCTATTCGATCCCAGTGTTTGGCGGCAAATCCGCCCCGGCTCGTCAGCGCGTGCCGAATCGGCAGGCCCCGCATTGCTCTGGTCCGAGCCGCAAGCGCGCGATCTCATGTTCGCGATCCTGGATGCCTTCGTCGTCGATGCCAAGTCCAACGGTCATCGCCCTATCATCCTGCTCTCGCCAATATCGAGTGACCTAAGGGGCCAATTGCGCGGCGTGCTAAACATCGGGCGTGATGCTTTGATGGGTTTTTGCCAGCAGAAAGGGATCGCCTGCTTCGACGGCATTTCCCGAATGGCAAAGCACCTGACCGACGATACAAGTGTTAAGCGCTTGTACGGCAAATCACACATGTCGAAAGACGGTAACCGCCTGTTTGCGAGCGAATTGGAAGGCTTCCTCAAGGAGCAGCGGATCTTCCAATGACCTGACTGGTAAAATTAATGGTGATATACCCGGCGCTTGGATGAAAACGTACACCGTCATCACAACCACGAAGAGAACGTCTGTCTTTACCCACACCCTTGATTCTCTGTCGGCGTGTCAGCTTCCCGCCGAGTTTTCCGGCACACTCGTCATCGAAAATGGGAGCGACTTACTTCAGCCCGGAGGTCAGTTCGGCCACGAGTTGAGTCGTCCCGCGTACGAGAAGCTCAACATCATCTATAAACATCTTAGAAGGCCCAACAAAAGTCTGGCCTTGAATTGGGTGATAGATGCTTATCCCGATTCCTTTTTTATATTTTTGGATGATGACGTTTGGGTCCCACCCGATTTGATTGAGCGATACGTGGAAAACGCCACTGAATTTGGCCCCGGCCATTTTTTCGGGGGCCCGACATCCTCGCAGTTCGAGACCCCTGTATCCGATTGGTTGCTCCCTTTTCTACCCTGTTCCGCCAAGGGTTTGAGTTATGGGGATGCCCGCATGGACGTCACCCCAAAAACATTTTTGGGTTTCAATTGGGCCGCGTTTTCAGATGATATTCGCGCAGTCGGCGGGTTTGATCCCTGGTTCGGTCCCGGCTCTTACGTCAACGCCACGGGACAGGAATCCCATACGCAGCGGTCCTTAATTAAAAAAGGAGTACGGTGCATTTATATTCCACAATGTCGGGTAGTACATAATGTTCCGGCCTCTCGCTCGTCACTTAAATTTGCAATCCACCGGTATTTTCGATGGGGAATCGAGCAAGGCCTCAGTCACCCGGTCCCTCAATGGGACATCGTGTCGGGTCCGA
>CAZRVZ010000062.1:0-3460 GCA_964603655.1 uncultured Pseudobdellovibrionaceae bacterium
CGAGCGGCCCCGGCTTTACCGAGCAGAGCCCCACGAATGCCGTTAATTCTTATATTCCGCGCAGCGAGAATGGTCTCCATCACAGCGAAGCCAAAATCGAGACCCACTGCGGGTGTAAGCCCGCCATTTTGCCAACGGTATACCCCTTGCACCAGAGACACAGTAGTCGCAGTACATGCAGTCAATGCACCAACGACCCGTACGAGGCCACTCGCTGCCCCCATAGATCCAGCGAGCGGCAATATAATTGATAAGTCCAAGAGGAGCGATTTTCCCCCTTCTCGATATTCACCCTGCCACAAGAAATCCCCTGTACGAAATCCGGGTAACACGATGATAGCGTCTGCAATGGGTGATTCTGCTCCCCCATCTGGTTCAGCGCTTTCGACTTGTCGGCGAACGATCGTCGCTGTACGGGTATTGGCGGGGTTAAAATTGGGATCGGACGAGTCAAAGTTTGTTCGAAAGGTAATGGGAAACGAGAGGTAAGGCTCCCAATTTCCCATCTCTCCGGATATAGCGCTCGGGCGACCATACTGACGGAAAATCGTCCGTCGAGTGAAAAGGTCAACAACCTTCACGGTCTCTTCTGTTCTCGTGTCGGATAGAATTGGACGCCCATTTTCCTGGAAGCCATCAATGCGACGAACGCTAACGGCTGCATTGAACACCGCGAGTTGACGAGTATTCGGGGCGCCAAGTCCATTTAAATCGGAATTGCTGATGGCGGCACGTTGACTAAACCGAGAAGCCCCATTGGGCCTTTGCGTATCATCGAAGTAGTCATAGAATCGCCTCTCTTGTGGAGTGAGTTCGGCATACATTAAATCTCGTAGTCTTGCCGGGTCTTGGTAGGCCTCAACTGTTACTGCCTCGCCTTTGGACTGCCCACTGATTATTGATTCGGCTAACGGAAGACCATTCTCCCAATTTCGGCCCGCCGTAGAAAGCCAGGTATTCACTTCCGCTGGAGTAGAGGAATCAAGATCTTTTTTAGCACACCAGGTTTCCGAGCACAGGCTTAGCTCACATCGCCCAGAGGCTGCAATATCTACCGATTTCGGGGAACCAGAGAGATTAACAGGTTTTATGCGGGAATCTTGATAGGGGAGCGCGATGGCGCGAACTCGAAAGGTCCCAGCAAAACAGATAGGATCAAACTCGTAATGAAAGCCGTGATTTCCCTCTCCACCGATGGAGGCAGTGACAATATCGGGTCTGTTGGTGTCATTTGCGGTAACGACACTAGAGTTCTCTATCAGCCAGTTGTCTCCGTCCTTTCTTTCTAGGATGAGTCGCACCTGATTGGAACTGGGAAGGGCGCTCTTGTCGCGTGTCCATCCCGAGGCAAAGATCTTGTTGTTCCTCTGCTCCGCTACATCCAGACTGCCTGTCAGAGAGTCCTCCCAATCAAAAGATTTGGGTGAACCCCCAAGTTCCGTCTTCGCACCCGCCACGCAGGGCACCGCTCCGGACGCAGGCACTCCGCATGCGCGCACGCGGTAACGCCCCGCCAGCAAAATACTTGTGGGCACGTTCCACCTGAATGTCTGCATATGACCGTCGGGCACTTGCTTGGAGTTAAGCCCGATCACTGCGCGTAGAAAGTTGATGACGTCCAGCCGGGAGGAGTCATTGGCTGGCACTGTCTGAGTCAGGACTGTTGTATTGGTGTCTCGATTCTCGATGACGAGCACGACGCTGGTACTGTTGGGAAGCGTACTGGTATCGACCGCCCACCCGGAAGCGATGTCGTCTTCTATTTTATCCAAGTTTCCGATGATGGCGCCCACTGTAACTGTGACTGGAGATCCTGTTAGTTTCGTGGATGCTCCGAGATACCACCCCGTCGCCCTAACCTCATAAGTCCCCGCCTCGGTGATCGGAACCGACGGATAGAATCGATAAGGAATCGCGGTAGAGCACTGCTTAAGGTTGGCAATATCATTCGTGGTGGTTCCCGGCACATAGAGTTGGTCCGTGTCCCGAGCTACTGGAGCTGCTACAAGTTGCTTACCAAAGGAGGTAACCCGATAAACTTCGTAACTATATTGCACTCTCCCGCACTGGCCAGGGGGGATCTTAGCAACCCAACCTAATATTTTAAGGCTGCTCGAAGTCGGGTCAAAAGCGACTCGATCGAGATATCCGTAAATGTCCTCTGCAAAAAAGGCGGTAACGTCTTTCGGGCCCGTCATCGAAACCGTGCAGGTGTTTGGCGAGCCGAATGGGGGATAGCAGCCGAAAAACGAGGTAAACTTGTAGCCAGGATTGGCCGCTGCGGTAATAGTAACGGAAGTATTTAAGGGGTAACTGTTACTATAATTTGTGGCGGAAGTAATCCCTGGGGGAGATACACTTACGGTTCCGAATCCCGCGGTTAGCCCACCGCTTCCGACATTCACCGATCCGCCACCCGTACCCTGAAAGACGATAGCAAGCGAATAGCTTGAAGGACTGAAATTGGCCGTGACGCTTCTTGCTCCATACATTGAAACGGAGCAAGAGGTTCCCGATGTCGAATCACACCCGTACCAGCCGGTAAAGGTGGAGCCGCTTGCGCGCGTTGCTGTGAGTAGGACCGAAGTATTGGCGCTGTAAGAAGCACAGCCAATTCCACAGGATATTCCCGCTGGAGAATTAGTGACCGTCCCAGTACCCGTCCCATTTTTGGTTACGCTTAAAGTGTAATTGCTGTTGTTCCTAAAGGTTGCAGTGGCAGTCATAGTGCCCGCAGCGGCCGGAACAGCGAGCGTGCAGTAGGACGAGGTCCCGGAACATGCCCCTGACCAATTTACAAAATTATAACCGGACCCCTCCACAGGAATCGCAGTGAGATTCAAGGAAACGGCATCACCGCAAATAAGGGTATACCCAGACTGGCTCAACCAGTAGGGGCATACGTTGCCCGGATAAATTGAGATATCGCCGGCGGCAAGTCCGGGAGAAACGTTTAAATTTACGATGGCGCCGAGCAATGTGCTCGAAAAGAACGATCCAAAAAACAATAAGGCGAATTTTACCGTGAGAACACGAAGAGAGATTCTGTGCTTCTGGTATCGATTTGACATAAAAAAACGGGGGGATGAGTTCACGCTTTTTGGTGTGATTACATTATAGAATATTTCGGAGCCCAGGACTGTGTAGAGATTGTGAAGATTCTCTCATAATCAACAATGGATAGGCTGCACAAACGCTATATTTGTTGGCGGCTCTGAGCGCCGTAATCGACGTTGAACGAAACCGCCTTCGGCGGGTGGATCTAAAGTAAATCGTCGACCTACCCCGCATTCCCAAAACCCTAGGATTTGGTAATAAGAACTCGTAAAGAGACCCTCTGTCCCGCCCCCCTGGGCCCAAAGGCCGGTTTTTTGGAAGGGATCTAGCTCAAACGTCGCATAACTTTTTTTCTGGATCCGCACTAGCCTTGGAAAAGTGCGGGTTCATACTCCTTATCCTT
>CAZRVZ010000063.1:0-2050 GCA_964603655.1 uncultured Pseudobdellovibrionaceae bacterium
TCACCCCTACACCCCCTTTTTGAGGGGATACGGTAACGTCCCACCTGCTAATTATGCATTTAACGCACTACATCATCTAGATTATGACGTGGCGTGTTTTGGGGTGGCCACGAGTGGCTGGTTTTGGGTGGCCGCCGAAGATTAAGGACCAAAAGCTGCTGACGAAGAAGCAATATCTCGGCCCCAAGGCCAATGACTCCGCCTCGTCTGCGAGACCGAAGAAGCAAAGAGACCAGGTGTAAAAGTGTCCTAACCATCCACAGGTATAAGACCGAACTGAAGTTTTCCAAAGCGGCTTGAAGTAAATGCGCTACGCCCCGCCTTGGAAAAAACACGACCGTCCAATTTGGACGAAATTCGGCGAAAAATTGGTGAATCGCCTCAACTCGCTGAGTAATAGTTCCGGCTGCGTGGCCGTGCTTCAGGCGGCACTGAGGTGCCTCGGCTATCTCACACCCCAGGGCTCCGCAGCCGGGCGTACCCGCGCTGCACCCTTTCCTCAAGCGCACTGATTGGCGAGCTCGGCGCAATGATACCGAGTCTCGATCCTGCAGTGAGCTTGGGCGGCTTAAGGATTCGAGGCACCCTTAGATTCCTCGATTATCGCTGCAATTCTTGCACGCAACTTGGGCAGCTCATTCTCCACCGCATTCCAGACGATCTCGCCGTCAATCTGAAAGTAATCGTGGACTATGATGTTTCGCATCCCCACGATTTGCTTCCACGGGACATCAGCGTGCTGTTTTCGAAAGGCCGGAGAAAGCGCTCGCGCCGCCTCACCGATGACCTGGAAATGATTCACGATCCAGGTCTGGATGAGCTCGTCGGATATAAATTTCTCTTTTCCGTACTGCGAATACTTTTGAATGCGATCGATAGCTTCTATGATGTGCTCAAGGCGCTCGAGGTCACGGCTCATAGCGCGATAGACTCTTTCTTCACACGGTCGCGAATCCGATCTCGCAGCGTGTTTTCCGTAATGACATCGACCTTGCAGCCCAGAAGCTCCTGGAGATCGCTGAGGAGTCCCCCTAGATCGAACAGACTTCTGCCGGGCTCGAGATCCACAAGAAGATCGACGTCACTTTTGCCCGTCGCCTCACCCCGCGCGACCGATCCAAACACACGGACATTTTTCGCGCCGTAAAGGCGTGCGATGTCGAGTATCTCGCGCTTTTTAAGAAGGAGCATTTCGAGTGTCATAAGGGTCTCACCAACCCCAGTGTGCCCAAGTTAAACCCCAGACGCAAGACCGTCCAAATCGGGAAAAATTTGGACGAAATTTGGACGGTGGATCAGTTTTAGTGAGCAGAAGTGGATCAAATTAGGTGAGCGGCGCCGGAGCGCCATCGCACAAAGGCAAGACTCCGGACGAAATCATCGGTAAACGCCGCCTTTTCACTATCGATTTGAAATCGTTTAAATGGAAACCCGTCTGCGGTGGGCTCTTTCAAACTCCAATTGCTGCCTAGTAGCATCATGAGGAGGCACCGGCCCCAATCTCCCACAAATGTTCATTAAAGTGGTTTTTGGCTTGGCAACTTCGATGTTCAAATCGCATTCCACTAATTCTACGAGTTTTTAGATTTCGCCAGTCGAAATGCCCAGACGGAGAGACTGCCCGCCACGCAAACAAAGAGTCCCGATGGCCAACGCTCCAAACCCGGCCGGATTTGCCATCCTTCGAAGCAGCTTTGGAAGTGAGGGTATCAGTCCGGCGAAACTGTTTATATTTGCGCTGTTGCCAACCGTGGTTGCACTCGCGTGTTTTTGGTTTCTTGGCTAATAGAAATTGACTCTCTTCATTTACCGCTTGAAGAGACGTACCTCGAACCGTGTCGTTTCCGTAACAATTGCTCAGTAGCAGTGTGACGAAAATTATATGCAGTTCGGCGGCTCCCTGCATAACTCAAAGAACCGGGGGGTGAACGTATCGAGACTGAAATGACGGCCCAGGCCGAAGAGGGACAGCACCATGAACTTACCGGCTACAGGGCTGAGGGTCGCCCCGACCAAAGACCCGGATGCAGACTTGAAGGACTAGCACCCT
>CAZRVZ010000064.1:0-4920 GCA_964603655.1 uncultured Pseudobdellovibrionaceae bacterium
TTCCGGTCAAGAATTCTGGTCGGGCGGAACCGTTTTTGTTTACGATAATTCACCCTTTGGAACCTATCTCCACGAGTTCGGCCATGCCTTCGCCTGCATCGGCGATACCTATGTGAATGGCACCGCCGGTTACTGCATGGAGGGCCAGCCGCATTCCATCATGTGCGACGGCCTCTTGCGCGACAACTTGAGCGAGGATGACGTGACGGCAGTGAGATACCAGTACCGGGCGCTAAAATAGGGCCATCACATCTTAAGACCTAAAGTTGAAATGACTTTTTCAGCAGAATCTACTTAGCATCTTTCCTTCACGCTTTAGTTTCGGCTGCTTGGACCGGATAAGTTAGACAGTTTTCTGTGATTATAAAATGCGGCGCATTAAATCTACCGGGTGCGGCAACGAGTCACCTGCTGTAAAATGATGAGCACTGGCATGTAATAATGGACATCCACTCAATGCGGCACTCGAAATCAATTCACAAACTCTTTATTTTGGCGACACTATCGATGATAGCCTGGTCCGCGCCGCCGCGGACTTGCGAAGCATTGGGTGGCTGCTCATCGAAAAAAGGCTGTGAGTGTCTCGAAGGCAAGGTAATAAGGCCTGAGACAGATTCCTGCACGCTGGTGGATCTGACAACATTTTGCGAGCATCCCGGACGTACGCTTTGTCATAGCCCGAAACAAAGCGAAATGCGCGAAATCCGATCCGAATTCGACCGTATTGAAAAAACCGTTTTCGATGAAGTGAAGAAGGAGGTCGTTGCGGTTAACGAAAAACTGGACGCTTGGCATCCCGATTCCCCCTATTTTGAACGTTTTCACGAAGAGGTTTCTCGTAGAATGCAGGCGCAGATGATTACCGATAAGCGGGAAGCAAAGTCCCGCGAGCAGTTCGAAAGGGCCCGAAGTACCTTGAAGCAGTATTTAAACGACCGCATCAAACTCTTCGAACCAGCACCCGACCTTCCGCCCGAGGCGGATTGGACCTTGGCACCGGGCGAGGCGGAATCAAAAATCGCTACTCTGCGCGAGATGGTCCGGCGCATCGATAAAGCAACGCTCAGTTTTAGGGTCACATCCTCCAATACCAAAAGAGGAAATAATGCGTTCAACGCCGCCGCATTCAGAGATACACAATCGGTGAGTCTCGGGGGACTGATCCTGGAAGCGGACAACGCGCCCGAATCGCTGTTTTTGGTGTTGTTGCATGAATTGGGACACCTCATCGACCCCGATTCATTTAAGAATGATATAAGTAATCCATTTGATCGGGAGAACAATTGCCTCAAGGGGCAGCGTAAATTCGGGAGAAATACGTCGCTGCTCAATGAGGCCTTTGCGGACTGGGTTTCCGTCGAATCTTACCGATCCCTAAATAACATTAAGTTTTCCTATCCAATGCGGGAGTTTACTGCCCGTGAAAATGCCAGACTGACTCCTGCGTGCCGACGAACACCGTTAGGATCAGTGCTCGACTTGGGTCAAGTGACAAACCTTCGGCAACTGCAGGGCCTCATCTCCTATGATTGCACTTCGTTTTTCGGCCAGAATGAAACACACCCTGCTTCGATCGATAGAATTGAAGGCATCATTCTCGCTCACCCGCAATTTAGCCACGCGATGGGTTGCCAGCCAAAAATTACGAAACCGGGAAGCAGTAACTCTGGCGGTACTGACGGTACTACCTATTGCGGACTCGATCTTTATCAGAAACCAGAGCCGCCGATTAATCCCATTAAACTTCTGCCGATTGAGCCGATTCCGGACGACGAGCTACCACAGGAAGTCTCCCCGCCAAAAATTCTATTCAAGCCGTCGAAACACCCGTTTAGTCGGCGCCCACCACCAGAAAATCCAGAAAAAAATCCACAGCAAAACCATTAATCAGCTCAATACTAAATCGCGCATCAAATCCCGCGCAACCTACCGAAAGCTGTCGGCGCGGGGATTAAACCGACTGTTTTTTAATAGATTTGCCGCCTCGGTGTATTCCGCGGACAGCTCCTTGGGGACCTTAATGGACAGCTCGACAAGTTCGTCGCCGGTACGGCCGGATTGCTGGATTCCTTTACCGGAGAGTTTAAGGCGAGTGCCGCTAGAGACGCCCTTTGGAATTTTAAGTACCACCGTTCCCGTCAAAGTGGGCACCTCTATCTCAGCTCCTAGCACCGCCTCTGAAAATGAAATCGGGGTCTTTAAGATGATATTGAGTCCCTCACGCTCAAAATAGGGATGATTCGAAACACAAGCGACTAGAATCAAGTCACCCCGCCCTTGCGATGCCTGACCGGTCAGACGAATTTTTGTTCCCGATTCGATGCCGGGCGGGATCTTGACGGTCAATCGCCTGCCATCACTTAATTCTATTAATTTATCGCCCCCTACCACCGCCTCTAAAAATGAAAGTGGTAGCTCGGCCTCCTCCATTTGCGGTCTGGCATTCATTCGTGAGCGTCCCGACCGCGCATTTGTACCCATCGTTTGAAACGGGTCCTGACCACTGGCAAAGCGCACCCCGCCCTGACCGAACTCGGCCCCAAAAATCTGAGAAAACAGATCACCCAAACCAAGATCGGAAAAGACATCTGGATCAAACGGTGCCGATCGAGAATTACCGCCGCGCCCTCGAAAACCGCCCAGTCGCATCTGATCGTATTTTTGACGCTTAGCCGAGTCTTTCAAAACCTCATAGGCCAGAGAGACCTCCTTAAATCGCTGCTCCGCCTGCTTATTTCCCGGGTTAACGTCGGGGTGAAATTTTTTTGCAAGCGTACGGAATGCCTTTTGAATCTCTGTGTCCGTAGATCCCGGCTTTACACCCAATACTTGATAGAGGTCCTGGTCCACACGTTTCCTTTCAAGGCTGGCCGATTCGCAGTAACCTAGATCGATGAAGCCAACCTATATCGTGGTTATTATAGGGTGTCTTTTCATTCAGTCCAGTGGGGTAGCCGGTAAGTTGGCAGCACCGAAACACAAACGACTCGAGGTAAAATCCCCCTCCGAATCGTCACTTACAGGCCCGCGTCCCAAGGCAGCGGACCTTAAACAGGGGTTGCCGAGTCAGAATTCGGCTGATGTCATGGCAAACACCTCGGGTACCGACCGGTGTACCTCCCAATCTCTCGCATCGCTCCACCATTATGCATCGCCACAGTCCGGAAAAAGAGGGCTCTATTTTTTGTCCGGGGACACACCTCAGGTTTTCCTTAAGTCCTCCCCCGATCAGAAAGAGGTCCAGGTCACCGATTTTGCAGGCGGCGTCAGGAGTTATGGCGTTGCAGCTGACGGCGAAAGGCTGTGGGTACTCATTGAAACACCTGGGGCCACCGCCGGGATCAACACCGAACTCCACGTCGTCAATCCCAAAACTGGGCAGCATCGCCCGTTGATAACTGAAAAACGTTTGGCTGGATACGCCGTGTGGGAGCCCGGCGGGCAATGGATTGCCTATTCGGCATCTGAAAACTCAATATCCCGAATTTACCGCGTGGACGTCGATACCGGCGCCCGAACACTGCTTTTTGAAAGACCCGGATATTATCGCCTTACCGACTTCTCTCCCGACAAGCGATTCCTCGCGCTCATCCAGGAGCGAGGCTATTCACAAATGTCGATTTCGCTCTGGGACCTAACAACCAAAACCGAGGTAACCTTTTTAAAACTCCCCCCTGCCCAGATAGAGACCGCATTTTTCTCCAGTGACTCCCAAAATCTGATCGTCCATTCAGATCACGGGACTGACCTACTTCACATTTCCAGGCTCAAGATTGCGACCCAGACTCTCACAACGCTCACGTTTGAAAACGACCCGATCGATCGGATCGCAATGAGTCAGAATCGTAAATTCCTGGGCTACTCTATTGGAAATACTCGCAGTGACCTCAAATACGGGGAGCTGGGCGCCAACGCTCTGGCGCTCGGTCTCTCGCCATCGCCAACTCCAGAAGGGCTCACCGAATCGTTCTCATTTTCGCCCACTGGTGAACTTTTTTTCGTCAGCTCCGCTGCCCTCGTCCCCCCACGGATTCTCAGTTGGCGAAAGGGAAAGCTCATCGTTTGGCGGTCACAAACAAGCCTTTCCTGTGTGCCCGAACCGAAGCTGGTATCGATTGCCAGCGAGGGTAATGACTCTTTCAATGCCTGGTACTACCCAAGCTCACAACTGCCGGCACCGACAATCCTCTATGTTCACGATGGACCGACCGCAGAATTTAGACCTCACTTTCAACCATGGATTATTCAAGCGGCAACTTTAGGATTTAGCATTCTCGCTCCCAATGTCCGGGGCAGCACGGGCCGCAATCGAACATGGGTTTTGGCCGATGATGGTGAAAAAAGGCGGCTTGCCATGTCTGATGTGAAAATGGCCATTGGGTGGACAAAGTCCCGCCCTACCGATTCCAACGGCTCAGTCGGTTTACTGGGTGAGGGTTACGGCGCGTACGTTGCCTCTGCTGCGCAAGGGGCGCTTCCGTTGGTTTCACTCTTTGGTTATTTAAGCCTTGCCGAATTGCTTTCCGATCCGAAGCGCCAATCGCCAAACAATGCGGCTGAATTTGGCCAGCTCTCCGACCCGTGGGTTTCTGAAAAATCTTCGCCTCGGACCGGGAGTTTTTTCCAGGTTAAGGTCGTTGATGGCGTTAGCGCAATTGCGGAGGACACCCACCTCGTGCCTCGGCTTGCCAGTCGCCAACCGTGGCAAGCTGAAAGATTGAGATGGATGGGCCATGTCCTTAATTTTTTCGAAAAGCACCGATTAGCCCAGCAAATCGATAAGCGGCCTTCCCAAAAAAAAGAGGAGGAACTCCGAAGAGTTCCTCCTCAAATTAACGGGCTCGTGCCCCCCAATTGAGAGAATTCATGTTGTGTATTCGATGATGCCGTATAATTTCTGAAAGCCTATAGTTGTTGTCT
>CAZRVZ010000065.1:0-20117 GCA_964603655.1 uncultured Pseudobdellovibrionaceae bacterium
TTGATAGACCTGGATAAGAAACTTCACCCAGAACCCTCTGCCAGAGCACCTTTGCAGCCAGGCAGGAATGAGCCCTGCCACTGCGGCAGTGGCAAGAAATTCAAAAAATGCTGCGGCTAGGGCCTTAAGGAAACGGCATTACCTGTTGCCCCCTGTTGCCCTGTTGTGCCCTCCCTGTTGTGCTGCGGTTCCCTGTTGTGCTGCGGTTAGCGCCTTAAGGAAACGGCATTACCTGTTGCCCTGTTGGCCGGCACCCTGTTGGACTGTTTCCCCTCCCTGTTTGCCTGTTTTAGGGCTCTCTGTCTAATTTGTCCATGTGGGTGAAAAAATGACATGGCACGCGGAACACGTTATACCGCTTTATCGACGATAATAAAGCGCAAACGCACCTCGAAATACGTTGACCTCATGGCGCTTATGCTCGATAAGAGTGCGATGGATTCGTCGATAGAATACAGAACGAAGAGGTTTAAGAGGCCGTTTCGAAATGGCCAGGCGGTGCACATCACGATGCGGTCGAAAATTGCTGTGGGGGCCTTATCGATGATCGCGGTACGCGGGTGGCTCAGAGACTATCTGCCGCAGTTGGCGAAAAGAGTGGGCGTCACTCTCTACCATTTCAGCAACAACGGAACACATTTGCATATTGTACTAAGCGCGTGCTCGGCCGGGGCGCAGAGTACGTTTTTAAGAGCGCTCTCAGGCGTGGTCGCACGCAAAGTCTTGGGGGCTGAAAAGGGAAAGTCGAAGAATATCAAATTCTGGACAGAACGTCCCTATTCGCGCCTAGTGACCTGGGGCAGGGAGTTCAAGAACGTCATGCTTTACGTTCAGAGAAACTGCCTTGAGGCTGCCGGGAAGATCCCTTATTTCGCTCGGGAAGTGGATTTGCCGAAGCGTTACCAGGATCAAGTCGAGAGGTCTCTTAAGGCAACACAGACCTGGCGTGATGAGTGGTTTAGCATGCAGTTGCCGTTACTTTAAACGGCGCAAACCCTCCAAGTCTGCACTTTTATGATAGAGAGCCCCCTTCTTCTCTCATGACGCCCCCAATCCTGCTTTGAATTTCAAGGGCTTAGTTTAAACGGGGGGGGGCGACATTATCGCTGGGGAATTGCGGGGCGACAAAGTCGCCCCGCATTAACTGCCCTCGCATTAACTGCCCTCGCATTACGTATTGATTCATAAGTAGACCGCACCGAGACTTGGTGCGGTTACTTGTGAACCAATTCGCATTAACTCCCTCGCATTAACACGCGCTAAATCATTTACATAATTGTACCGATAACGCGACATGAGTCTTCATTGGAAAGGCCGAAAGGGGTTTGGGATTGTCGAAATTATAGTATTCACAACGATAGGAAGCCTGCTCGTTCTTTTTCTTTCAACATTCATGCTGTCGACTCTTAAGACATCGCGTCAGATCACCTCAACAGGGGATTTGGATAGCTTCACGAGTCGACTCAGGCTTTATCTTTCGACCTCCAGTTTTTGTCAGCTCACCTTCACAAATCGCAAATTCGATCCAACGGCCTTGGGTCTTGCGACGGCGGAAATCCCCAATGACGATGATTCGGCCGCTATCTCCATCAACACCCCGTCCGATTCGACCATTGTACTGGCGGAAAGCGGCACCAAAATCGCCGCCAATCTTGCAATCACCGGAATCAAGTTTCGCGGTTTTGTGAAACGGGGTCTTGATTCCTTCGTGTCTGACCTTCAGATCACTGCCCACTTTGATCGCGGAATAGATGTTGTCAGGACCATCCCCATAACATTGGCTACCACCAATTTGAGCGCCACCTCTGAAAAGATCGTTTCGTGTGCCGCGCTGAGCGGTGGGGACTCTTCGAATCAAGGCAACGCAGGGATTCCGCCAGAACTCAAATTGGGATTCGTCGCCGGCCTCGTGCCATCGTACGTGAGTAACGCGCAAATTAAAGTCACGGCTGGAAGTATCTATTCGGACGATGGCTTGGAACTGCTCACAATGACCAGCGACAAAACTGCAACTCGAGGAGCTGGCGGCGTAAATGGTTGGGACCCAGCCCACGGAACGACTATCATGGGGTGGGTGGGAATCTACATCATCAAGAATCCGACAACGGGTGATGTGGGTACCTATCTTTCGGTGGGTGAGATTACTGCTAATACCATCGCCGGACTAACATCGAGCCATACCCCAACACTTCCGAGCGGGTATACACTAAAGCGAAGAATCGGATGGGTATCAAATAATAGTACCTTTGGAATGCAACCATTTAGCGTAGACGCCTCGGTATTTCCCCGCCTATTCGTTAGGAATCAGAGCGGTTGGGGCGACACACTTTATTCCACATGCGCTAATGCGACCAGCTGTGTACTTAATCCCCTCATTAGTTGGTTTTTACCCCCCAGGATTACGCTAGCATTGGCACAGTTGAATGTGAGATGCGGTCCGGCCATAACCGGCGTCGACATCGCGGCCGCGTTATCGACGACCTCAATTTTTTGCGATGCCTATAATAATACGGAAGGCCTCTACGTGAGACAGGCGTGCAGAAATAACAGCGCGATGAACTCAGTGGTGGGTCCTGCGATGGTAAAATTCGATGCTGTTGGGAATCGAACTTGGACCTTTTGTTATTATTCGACGGCTGCTGGCGGCACCGGTACTGCGAATGCGACCCGCCTCGGCTGGTACGACAATTTGAGATGAAAAGGTGCCGCTGTTTCTAATGGCTTTTCAAAGCACCAGTTCGCTCACCAGGCGGTAAAAGAACTCGAGACCGGGCCTAAGCGATGCCACGGGTATGCGCTCATCGATACCGTGCATCCGACGACTGTCGGCCTCTTCCAGTGCTATCGGCATCATTCCGTAGGACGCGATTCCGTGGCGCCGCAGATAACGCGAATCGGTCGCCCCTTTGGCGAGAACCGGGATCACGGGCACACCCGGCCACATTTGCGCGGCGATTTTTCGGATAGCACTCGGACCGTCTCCGCCCAACGCCGATTCCGGTGAAGACTCGAAGTCATCCAGCAATTTCACTTCGATTTTAGGATCATTTATCGTGGACACAATGCGACTCACGAGTGCCTGCCGGGACTCCGTCGGCAGCACGCGACAATTGAGGTTCATTTTGACTTCGGCCGGAAGCGCGTTCACGCGCGTCCCACCTAAAATCATCGTCGGCACGCAGGTGCTGCGCACCGTGGCCGATAGCGCTGGGTCCGAGTCAAATTTTTGCACGGCCCATTTCGGCGGAGTCCCCCGGCTCGTGGCCAGCGCCATCATTGCGCGCGCCACGTCCGGCGGTTCCACTTTCGAACGCTCCCTCAGGTATCCTCGTATGAGTGGCGACAATTGAATATTTTCCTTCACCCGGGACAACCGTTCGATGGCTTTTCCCAGACGCGTGATCGAATTATCGGGCATGGGAACGCTCGAATGGCCGGTCGTGCCGCGCGCGATAAGCTCGATGTCCTGATAGGTTTTTTCTGCAACCTGGAGCGAAAGAAATTTCACCTTACCCGCTTCGTCCAGCACCACGCCCCCGCCTTCATTAAGGGCTATGGCCGCTTCGAGAAGTTCGGGCCTGTTTTTAAGAAGCGATGTGACGCCCAGTCCACCCGACTCCTCATCTCCGGTAAGCGCTACCACCAGATCCCGTTTCAGAGGTAATCCCGATTGTTTGACGAGTATCAGCGTTTCAATTGCCATCGCGGCCATCCCGAGATCATCGCCCACACCACGCGCGATCAGATAACCGTTATTTTCGGTCACCACATGGGGCGGCGAGGTCCACTTCTGATTCTCCGTACCCACGACATCCGTATGCGCGATGACCAGCAGCCCCTTTCGGGTTGCGCCTTTGAGACGTGCAACCAAGTTTGAACGCCCCGGCGCAAATTCCACCACATCCGATCCGATGGATTCCTGGGCAAGCCTGGTCCGCACCAACTCAGCGATCTTCGCCTCATTCCCCGGAGGGTTCACGGTGCCTGCTGCAACCATTTTTTCCAAAAGTTCGCGAACGCGCGCACCACCCGCATCATAATCGACTGACTGTGTCGCGGCAGTCGCTGACATCGCCACCAATGCCAATAACTCAAAAGCAATCATCCCCTCACCTCCTGTTGGCGTTCCCATCCAGCCAAAAGACTATACACACACGGAACCACAAAAAGCGTAAGCACGGTAGACACAATCACTCCCCCGATCACCGCAATGGCCATGGGAATTCTACTCTCAGCTCCCGGCCCAATGGCAAGCGCGGCGGGGATGGCCCCTGCTACCGTGGAAATCGACGTCATCAGAATCGGGCGCAGGCGGATGGGACACGCTCGTGAAATCGCATCACTCACACTCGCCCCTGATTCTCGAAGCTGGATCGTAAAGGCAACGAGCAGAATCGAGTTTTTCTTCACGATTCCCATCAGGAGCACGATGCCGATGAGACTATAAATATTGAGCGATTTCCCGGTGAGATAGAGCGCGATAAAGGCGCCGACAAGGCTGAACGGAAGAGCCGTGAGCACGGTCACCGGGTGAATAAAGCTATTAAACTGGCTCGCTAGAATCATGTAGGCGACGATAACCCCCAGCACGAGTGCAAAAATCAGCGAGGAGAACGCCTCGCCAAACCCCTTACTGCTGCCCGCGACGACCGCGCGATAACCGGTCGGTAATTTTTCTTTGGCCATTCTATGTACCGTCTCGATCGCGCTTGCCTGCGAAACCCCCGTGACCAAATTTGCATAGATACTGATGGCGCGTTCCCGATCGATACGCGAAATACGTTGCAGGGACTTTTGTTCGCTCACCTTAACCACAGAGGCGAGTGAGATCAGCTCGCCCCGATTGTTAAGCACCTTAATTTTTCGAATGTCCTCTTTTTGCCGTCGAAACTCCTCTTTGAGGCGCAGCCGGACATCATAACGGTGGCCATCCTTGGAATACCTTCCCACGAGCGTTCCACCGATGAGCGCATTTACGGTCGTCCCGATATCGCTCACGCTCACGCCGTAGCGTGTCGCCAGATTCCGATCGGGTGTAACGACAAGCTCCGGCTGCCCCGCCTGATAATCGGAGTCCACCTCGACCATCTCTCCGGACTCCGACATCGCTTTCATTAAGGCTTCGCTGGACGTCACGAGTGTGTCCCAATCCGGACCGCGAACGGTGAACTCGACTGGAAATCCTCTGCGCGAGGTAAAACCACCAATCGACGGATCGGACACGGTGATCCGCGCGCCTTTGACTTCCTTGAGCCCTTCCCGAAAAATCGGCACAAGCTCCTGCTGGGATTTCGGACGAGGCCCACGATCACCTACGTCCTTAAGCGTTACAAACACCATGCCGGTATTCACGTCTCCGCCGCCAAAGCCTCCGACGCCGCTGAAATACTGACTCACCTCAGGGCGCGCGGTCAGGTATTTTTCAATCTCGAGCAGTCGCTTATCGGTATAGTCTAGTGGAGAGCCCAGTGGCGCCTGAATGCGCACCATCAACATACCCTGGTCCTCGGGCGGCACGAACTCTCTGGGGATAACCCAAACAAGTGCAAAACCCGCGACCGACAATGCCACTGCCCCCGCGACAACTTTCCACCGGTGACCGAGGACCCAAGGGATAACCCGACCATAGGCGCGTGCCAGCCCCTCGAAACTCGACTCCACCCACATCCCGAGTCGCGAGCTTCGCGGTTTCACGTCCAGGAATTGGGCGCATCGCATTGGCGTGAGGGTCAGCGCCTCGAGAAGCGAAACCATCACGGCCACGCTGAGCGTGATCCCGAACTGGAAAAAGTATTTTCCAATAATTCCCTTCATGAAGGCTACGGGCAGAAAAATAGCGACAATAGCCAAAGTGGCCGCGAGCGCAGCGAATGTGATTTCGATGGCACCGTCGAGGGCCGCCTGACTGCGCCCCTTTTTCATTTCACGATGCCGCACAATATTTTCTAGCACCATGATGGCATCATCCACCACAATGCCGATCGCGAGCGACAGGGCAAGCAACGTAAAAAGATTGAGCGTAAAACCCAGGGCGTTCAGCACGATGAAACTGCCAATGACGGACGTGGGAATCGCCAAAACCACGTTGAAGGTCGACGACCAGGAGCCCAAAAATATCCAGCACACCAGCGCCGTGAGTATTCCCGACAACAATAAAGTAAACTCGAGTTCCCGAACGGCGCGTTCGATAAACACGGTGGAATCATTACGGATGCCAATATCAAGTCCGCTGGGCAGCTCTTTTTGTAGCTGCGCCATCACCCCCTTGACCGCCTTTGCAACCGCAACACTGTTAGCACCGCGCTGCTTTCGAATCCCGATGCCGACGGCTGGAACCCCCTGGGACCGACTTTTTCGACGAACATCCCCCAACCCCTCCTCCACGGACGCGATGTCTCCCAATGTGATCGGAAGAAAATTGGGGCCGCCGCCACGTCTGATTATCGATAGCTTTTCAAACTCCTCGCGTGTGGGGGCCTCTCCGAGCGTACGCAGCGCAAACTCTATTTCCCGCGTCTCTAACCGCCCTGCCGGAACCTCGATGTGCTCGCTTTTAATCGCATTCACCACGTCGGCTACCGTCAGGGAATAACGATTGAGCGCATCATTAGAAACCCAGACCCGAAGACTAGGGTCGACATAACCCCCCAAAAAAATCTCGGCGACCCCGGGGATAGCCGTAAACCTGTCTTTGAGATTGCCCTGCACATATTGCATGAGTTTAGCCGAAGGCCAATCGGTGGCACTCACCGCCAGCCACAGGATCGGGTGATCATCGGGGCTCGATTTGGAAACGGTGGGCGGGTCACTGTCGCGGGGCAGGCGCCTCATCGCTCCGGAAACCGCGCTCTCAATCTCCTGGACAGCAAAATTGATATCGGTAGAGACATCAAATTCGGCGGTAACGCTTGCCGATCCATAGCGCGCTGAGGATGACAGCCCGGTGATTCCCTGGACGGACAAAACCGCCTCTTCAAGCGGGCGAGCGACATCCACCTCCATCACCTGCGGCGAAGCCCCTTCGAGCCGGACGGAGACATTTACCGTCGGATAATCCACATCGGGCAGCTGACTCACCCCCATGCGCTGGAAATTGAGACCCCCGAACAATATGAGGGCGGCCATCAGCATCCAGGCGAAGACGGGCTTTCGAATGGAAATCTCAGCAAGCGTCACGAAACCCTCCCGACAATTGCGAGAATCTGGTAGTAACGCCCCTGATTCAGGAATTTGAGTTTATCAAGACTGCGCTGAGTTTCATTCAGCTGGCTCGACGCCGCGATCACCTCGAGATTGGAAACCTGCGAAAACCGGTACTCCCGCGACAAAGATTCATAATTCTTTTTGGCGAGATCGAGCGCCCTCGACAGTGCCATGACTTCGATTAGCCCGCTGGAAAGAACGCCGTGAAGCGTATCCAGATCCCGATTCAGTTCGCGCAGCAGTTTCGCAAAGGTGATCTGACTCCGCTGGGAACGCCTCGCGGCCTCTCGGACACTTGCCTCGATACCGCCGCCGGAAAAGAGCGCAAAGGTCGCGGTCACGCTCGCGTCCCAGCGAGAATCTTCGAGCGCGCCGTTTCTCTTAAGATAATAATTGGCGCCCAAATCCAGGGAGGGAAAGTGCGCACCGCGAGCGATTCCCACGCCCTCCTCAGTGGCTCTTAGTTCCTGGGCCAAAGCCTCGACGTCAGAACGCTTGAGGAGGGCCCCACGTAACTGCTCGAGCGGTTCAAGGGTGACCCCCTTTAGCGTAGAATCAAGCTGCGACGTCACTTCGACCCCCGACACGTGACTCATTAAGCGCCTGGCCTTTACCACCTGCGCGTCGGCGGAGACCTGCTGGGCCTCCAGCGTTGCGGCCACAGATTCACCGGCCACCGATTCCGCCTGCCGCGCCCGCCCGGAACGCACCCGCGAAGCGATTTCCAGATTCCTTTTACGCGCCAACTCAAAGGCGGCCTGCACGTTATGCCGATCCTTTTCCATTGCTAAGACCTGGAAAAACGCATCGGCCACAAGACTAAATAGGTCCACCCGGACTTGGCGCTCCAGAGCCTCCTTGGCCATGGCCGACGCCTGCACTGCCCTCAGTGCCGCATATTCCGCAAACCCTCGAAATAGAGGTTGAACCAAATTGAACCGAGCAGCGGATTGATCCGCCGTTAATGATGAACTCGCAGCACCGTCGGGAACATCTTGGCGCAGATACGATGCCAAGAGGGAAACTTTCGGCAAAACCCCAGCCCTAGCCTGATCCACGCGGTCGCGGGCCTCCTCCGATTGCAAACGCGCGATCGAAATCGCTTCATTGTTTCCTAGCGCCTGCTGGTAGGCCTCATCCAGAGTAATAAGCGGCGTCGACGCCGGCATTGTCGAATATAGGCGCGATGCGACAACCAGTATTACGAACACCAAAATCGGATGGAATCGGCTAGTCATCAATGCGAGAAATTATAGGACGGACTCTGCGAATTGAACACCTCCCATTCTCCCACTCCCCACTCCCAATTCTCCATCCCATTCCAGAGTGTTGCCGACCGTCACAATCTCTATTAGAGAACGTATAGTAGTTGAGTTAATGACGCCGATTATCGCCGTGAAAGTAACGATTGTGGATGACCTTGGGAAGGCTCGCGGTCACCTTGAGTACAGTTACCAGAAGGCTCAAAAAATAAAGTTAGTGAACCCGCTCACGGAGGAGTCCCTAGAGGTACTGGAAAGTTTCGCCAGTCGATTCTCCCGGTTTTCGGAGATTGCGATTTCCAAGTATTTTCGGTCCCTCATTCTGGAAAAAGATCCTGGATTTACGGGATCCATTGTCGATCTACTAAATTGTGCTGAGAAATTCGAATGGATTAGATCGGCTGAAAAATGGAAGCGGGTCAGAGAGCTCAGAAACATCGCAGCCCATGATTATACGACAGAAGATTTCCTAAAACTCTATCGAGAAATCCTGGACCTAACCCCCCATCTGCTCGACCTTTCCCTTCGTTTATGAGGCTTACCGTCAAAGAACGCTTGGCGATTGAGCACTGTGTCCGACAACGCGACGCACAAGCCAAGATCTATTTATATGGCTCCAGGGTTCGCAATGACCTTAAGGGCGGTGATATCGATTTGCTGGTACTCAGCGACCAAATTGGGTTCACCGAAAAGGTAGATATCTTAATTGCCATTAAAACCGATATTGGAGAACAAAAAATAGACCTGCTAATTCGAAAACAAAATGCGAGGGAATCGGATCCGTTTGTAAGACAAATCTTGCCGGGTGCTATCGAAATCGACTGAACGCTTTGATACCGGCCACTGATTTACCAGCCGCAGAACATGGATAATCGCCATGACCGCGAAAAGGGATCCAGAGGTAATGACAGTGTAATTTGTTTTCATGCCGTAATTCAGTCACATCGAACCCATGACGTCAAAGGTCATTCGGACCGAAGGGCATATCAGATTTGTCACCGGGTGCCGAAAAACGTCATCGCTGTTTGGCTTTGCAACACCACCCTGTGCCCAAGAGCCGTTGGCACCAATCCTGCAATTTGCTCGTATTCCGAGAGAGGGCCGAAAATGGAAGTTGCGAGGTTCGTATGCGATTTTTCTTCACCTTTTTGCTGTTGTCATTAATTCCGCTGACCGGATTCGCCGGGTCCAAGAAATTATCCGCCAGACAGCGTCTTGTCGGTTATCAGCCACCGGGAAATGCTTTTTCAAATACAGCATCGACCTCCGCAGCCCGGGCCAGCGGCCCCGGGCCATCGACCAAACCACAGTGGGCATTTCTTTTTGAGACCCGACCGTCATTTCCGTCGAATCAGGATAAGGCGTACTCGGAAAATCTCGCCGAACTGGGCATTCGCATCAACCCCGATCTTTACGTCGGTTACCAACAGACCTTCTCGAACAACATTAAGGACAATGACCCCACGCTCGAAGACGGCCCACAGCTCGCCCTCACCGATGGCTATCTAACGACTCAAATCAAAAACATTTGGAAAACCCCAACCTCGTCTTTTTCCATGGAGCCCAGGCTCTATGTCCCCACTGATGAATTGCTGCGCGCACGAGGGATGGTCACCCGTGTTCGCACCCATTTTAATTACCGAGTCGCGCTTTCCAAAGGCATCGCACTCCATTTGATTGAGGTGCCGATTTTTCATGTCTACGATCGCGCCGGTTCGGGAACCGCGGATGCCGGTTTCGTTGCCAATCCCAGTTTAGAAAATCGATTCTACTTCGCGCAGGAATTTACCCTGTCATCGTGGTGTGCGCTCTGGTTACCCCTGAGACTGAAAAGCACGCGCTTTGCCAACTTTAGGCCCGACGCCAAGAATAACGACAAGTGGTCGCATCTCGTCACGCTCTACCCGGAGCTCACCTTTACCCTTTCGAAAACGATCGCGCTCGGACTTGCCTATGAAACCGCCAACCTGATGACTGAGGACCTTTCAAAGACCTCCATTTCAGACGGGATTGCAAACGGGATATCGCAAGTCTTTTTCCGGCTTTCATTTTAATCGGCGATATAGGGTCATTTACTGGACTGATACGCGGCTGGGGGTTTTATCCGGACCATCAGGAATGACTTCGCCACGGGTCCATCTCCCGACGAGCGCCATATCAAATGCCAATCTCCAATAGAAAACACAAAATCGTTGAACTTGTGAGCAACCTCCGCCCCACAATTTCAATGATTTAGGGAATTCCACTAGTTAGAGCGTCCAAGAAATCGACGAAACTCACCGGCTAAGTAGTTGAAAAGACGGGATCGTGCTTGGCTGTGGATTTGCACTCTTTGGCGGATTAGAGAGACCTATTCCGATGAAAGATGCCCGTTTATCATGGTGGTTAGTCACCCTAGTGTTGGTCACGCTGGGTTGTTCCAAGTCTAAGCCAATCTCGGTGGCTCAAGCCGCTCCCCCCGCTGAAATTTCGGTACCGTCTGTGGCGCCGGTGGTTCCAAGCTGCACCGATTCGCTGCGCGGAAGCCTCACGAAGATCTCACCGGCCTCTACCATTGTGCTCGACTCCTCCATGGACGTCCTGTGGCAAGTTCGCCTCGTAGGCGGCTGCACCTCCAACTATCGTTTGGTCGGCCAAACGGCCAACATTCAGGATGGCTACCAGTTCACTAAAAAATATTTGGTCGCAAATGCCCAGGTTGAATCCATTTCCGTAGCCGCTTTAAAGGCCGATGGCAGTATATTTCAATCGATCGATATTCGTTCACTGCCCTTCGATGTAAGGGCACCTCCGCCTAACATTTTAACCTGTCAGGCTGTGTTAGACCCGTCCGTTCCGATTCCGCCAGGGTCGGGATCCTACAATCCCGCGACCAATATTTATGACGTGAAAATAGATATCTTGGGTAATATCCAAGGGGCGCTGCCCGAGTTGGCTTATAACATTTCATTCACACTGGACGGGGTACCCACCACCGGTCACGTCACCAGTATCGCTTCCATCGATATCACAAAACCGGTGGACGTCTTGCGACCGTCTCCACTTTTAGTCAACGACTCCAATGCAGTCGGAACCACGCTGCGATTTCGAAAAACTGGATCGAGTGCTGTGATTGTTAACGCCGCCAGAGGGACCGGGGTAGCTGCCTGTTTCATCACCCTCAACGTAAGCGGTAGCTATACTCCGCCGGCACTAACTTTGGTGGCCAATCCCACCACTGTTGATTACAATGCCTCGTCCTTCCTCAGCTGGTCCGCAATTGGTAATGCACTTGCGTGTCAGATTTTAAAAAACGACACCATACTCTTCCAAAACGGTCTGACGGGTAATAATATTTCAACCGGTGCGCTCACGGTAACGACGTCCTATACGTTGCGCTGTGATCAGGGAACACCCGTCACAGTATCGGTGGTGGTCCGCGCGGCTCCTCCCACGGATCCGGTGCTTCTCACGAGTGGACTCAGTGCCAGTGCCGCTCTTAATTACGAAAACTATCGGGCTCAAAATCTCGTTGACTACAATAGCCCGTTCTTTTGGAACAGCGGTGTCGAAATGTTCAGGGATGGCCTGATCTATGTCACGGTCGATCTAGGTGCGGGTTATAGCTTGAATAAGGTGATCATCAGATTGCAGATGACGCCCGCGGGCCATCAGAAGTGGCTCATCCAGGTGGCGGGAAGTAACGGCTTTAATGCCAATGAGACCACCATACTGACCCGAGCCGAAACCTTCACGGCCTTTCAGGAGCTAGAGGCCCCGGTGGGGAGCAGTATCAACGCCCAGTACGGCGGAGGGATTCGGTATGTGAGAGTGATTGCCCAGGACGATGGCCAATTTTCAAATTCCTGGATCGCGCTCAATAAGATTTATCTCTACCGCAATCCGTAAGGATTGACGTCTATTGCACCACCCGCACAATTCCCAAGAGCTCCAGATTAATCGGCGATAACGATCGCTCGAGTTCGACGTGGTTTCATTCCATGAAACCAGGGCCAACTTGTCGTTTCACTCACCTGTCGCATGGCTAAAATGGTGGCAAAAAAGCCCCGACCAAGCCGGTTCCTTCCGCGTCGGCGCTGGCACTGCGATTGCATTACCAAATCTTCGGTAAGACAATTAATAATGGCGATATTCGCCCATTCAAAGGAGCCCACATGAAATATTTTAATAGGGTAGTTTCGCAGGTCGTTCTTATTTTCGCGACACTCTCTGCCATTTCAGAGGCAGGCCACCTAACCATAGGTGACACCGTTCACCGATTTTATACCGGGCAGGGCCACCTGTTTACCACTGACTATGAGGAAGGCGCCGAAGCGGGTTATAGTTACGAAGGCGCGCCGTTTCAGCTGCTAGACGATGGGGATAATCTGCGGGCGCTTTACCGGTGCTCGTCGTTTAACCTCGGAACGAGATTCCTATCGAGAGATTCCAACTGTGAAGGGAGTTATCAGGAAGGTTTTTTGGGCTATGTATCGGCCATTCGGGGACAGGGGTTGGTACCTCTTCATCGTTGGGACAATCCTCACGGAGTAGACTCGATTGTGACCCTGAACTACCAAGAGGGCGTCGCCGCCGGTTACATCTACAGACGCATTCTGGGCTATGTCGTGAGGGTGCATTAATTTCCGATCGCAGTGCGTCTAAGTCGCCGTCGAGGGGCTGTGGCAAAACGGAATTTGCAACGTCAAAATCTAGTGCTGCGGCTCCCTCAACCGGGAGAACAGAAAGAGTGCCACCACCGTGAACGGCAGTAACGTCAGGCTCACGAGCTGGGCATAGCTCAGGGAGCCGCTCAAGACGAAGCCGCGGTATTCATCGCCTCGGAAAAACTCGATCGCAAAACGCAGCAGAGAGTACCCGATGAGAGCGGTGAAAAATATCTGCCCATCGAAACGACGACGGTTACATTTTTTCCAACAATAGACGAATAGCACACACGCCGCAAAGGCCTCGTAGAGCTGAGTCGGGTGCAGCCGGTGCGAGTGGTCGCTTGCCATCGAGAGCGGGTTTGTAAAGGCGACGCCCCAGGGGAGATCGGTCGGCTTGCCCCAGCAGCAACCCGCCAGAAAGCATCCGATGCGCCCGATAAAAAGCCCCAGCACCGCTGACGGGGTGATGATATCCATAAACTCCAAAAACGAGACATTTTTCAGACGGCTGTACCCGTAAACACCGAGAATTCCGATGAGCAGGCCTCCGTAAAAGGTGTAACCGCCCTCCCACACCGCAAACACCTTCATCGGATTTTGGGCGTAATAGATCGGATCTTCAAAGATGACATGAAACATTCGGCCGCCGATGACAGCCGATGCAATGATGATGAGAAACAGGTTTTCGATATGGCGCGGTTCTTTTTCCTCCCGGATTGCCCGGCGGAGCGCCTCGAAATAGCCGATTGAGAAGGCGAGAGAGAGCATCAGGCCGTAACTCGGCACCCGTACCAGATAGCCCATGTAATTAAAATCGATGATAAAGGGCTTCATCGCTTGGGCCCTCCTTTCGTCAGGAAGCCTAACCCAATTACGAGCGCTCCACATACCGCAATGAACCAATCGCCCCAGCGCCCATAGAAAGTGGGACTCGGCGACTCCGAGAGTTCAACCTCGGCGATGAGCGTGGCGGGTTCATAAACACCGGTTCGCTCACTCACCCGGCCCAGCGCATCCACCACGAACGATGTACCGGTGTTGGTGGATCGTATCGATGGTATCCGGTGCTCGATAGATCGGAATATGCTGATAGCACCGTGAAGATAGGGCTCGGCCGTCGGGCCAAACCAGGAATCATTCGTCAAATTGACGAACAGATGCGGCCGGTGCCGTGCCACTTTGCGCATAAAATCCGGCAGAATCATTTCGTAACAGATCGAAATGCCCAGTCGGGTGCCATCCCTCATCACAAAAGCAGTTTGCGTATCGTTTCGCTCGAAGTGCGACACCTGCGGAAACCAACGGTAAAGAATCGGGAACCATTCCCCGAATGGCATGTATTCGCCGAACGCGAGGAGCACGTTCTTCCCATAGGATTGGAGAGAAACAGCACTCTCCGACACCGGCTCCACCAGATAGGCTGCATTGTAATCACCCGATGGATTCTTATCGCCGGGGGCGTAGGCGCCCGTCACCAGCGGAACTTTCCATTGCAGAACCTTTGCCTCAATCTCCATAGCGAGATCCCGTTTACCACCCAGACGATAGGCGAGCGCCGTCTCGGGCCAGACTATTAGATCGGGTAGACCGGATAGATCGGGTTTCATAGAAAGCACGGTCTCGGTCATCGCCTCGTACTGATCGTTGATAAATCTGAGCTTTCCCGAAAAACCATTGCGCGCGGCAACCTTATCGAGATTTCCGATGTTGGCCTGAATGATGGCCACTTTCATTTTTTTACCGGTGCCAACGCCGCGTGAAATCCGCTCCGCCGAAAAACCCATTATCACCACCGTCAATGCGACCGGTACCAAACACCATTTCCAGGACACCCGAGGGACCCCTCGGGGGGGCACAAAACACACCGTGAGCGCGGATCCCCAACTCATGAGGAGAAACGATAAAAACGTCGTACCGGTAATCTCAACGATCTGATTGAGCCAAAAAGTTTGGTAGAGCGCGTGGCCCAATTGCCACGGAAAAAGTTTCGGTACCAGATACTCCACAACGGTAAAAAGGGCCGGATAACCGATCGCGTACCAGGTCCCCCTAAACCGCTCGTTTTTCCGCTCGTTTTTCCACAATAGCAACCGGCGCTCCACAATAAAATTTCCTACTGCAGCGAGCGGAAAATTGAGCGCACCCAACCCGCAAAAGCAGGCAAAAAGCAGTATTGCCACAGACCAAGGCAAGTATCCGAAGACGTGGATGACGTAGGTCACCCAATAAAACCCGCCAATCATGATGATGCAGGAGACCCAAAAGCCCCAGAGGAATGCCCAGCGTACGGAAATGAAATTACGGCTCAGGTGAATTGAAAAAAAGGCAAAGAGAACGGTGGTAGGCCACAGGTTGAACTTGGGAAAGCCTAAAAACACCGCACACCCGGCGGCGAGACTTAGCAAAAAGCACTTATTGAAGGGCGTTTTTTGCATGCCTTGTAACTTCAGAGAGATAACGTTCGAAAAGTTTTGATAGCTCGCTTTCAGCAAACGGAGCCGCGAGGGGCTTGAGCCAAATCGGGATGTTCATCTCCAAACCAAAATCGGCTTCGAGCGTGAGTCGGCAGCCATGGTCGCCTGGTTCGAGAATCCACTGAATCGACAACACCGCATTGCCCCGGCCGGAGACCGGCAGCGCGGAAATCCGGTTCGGCGTCACCTCAATTCTCGTAAAACATTCAATTTCAAGCGATAGCCCTTTCACATCGAGCCGTTTGAACTGCCAGCGAAGGCACTCGCCTTCCATTACCTCGACCGCGCGAATCCCGGGAAAAAGCTCTCGCGTCTGTTTGGGAACGTCCGCCAAAAAGGCGTGAACGCGAGCGAGCGGCGAGGCAAGCGCGACCGATTTGGAAAAGTGGGTCCCTACGCGCATGCTCTAAATCCCATCGGGATCAAATTCATTGGAGGCCTCGCGTACCAATTGATCGCTCGCCCTGTCGGCAATCAGAAGAGTGTCGCCCTCCTCTACCACGATCAGATTACTCACGCCCACGAGCGCCACCTTTCGACCTGCCGGAGCCCTGACGAGACACCCGCGACTCTCGACCATTTTCGCCTGTCCCGACAGCACGACATTGGGCGTACCCGCCGATGCCTTGAGCTCATACAGCGCGTCCCAGGAGCCGAGATCGGACCAGCCCATGTTGTCGGCCTTCACCAAGAAGGCATTTTGCGCCTTTTCCATAATCGCGATATCGATCGGAATCGACGGAAGACTCGGGTAAATGGCGGCAATCGAATGGGACTCCACGGCACCGCGCACTGTCCGCCACAGTGAAGACTGAAACTCTTCAAAGGCCTGGATGATTGACTGGAGAGTCCATACAAAAATGCCGGCATTCCAAAAGAACTGGCGACTGGCTACGAATTTTTCAGCGGTCTGGGCGTCCGGTTTTTCTTTGAAACTTTTCACCGTGAACACACCCCGTTCCGCCTCGGTCCCAACCTCGATATAACCGAAACCCGAATGCGGACGGGTGGGAACGATTCCGAGAGTCACCAAGGACGACCGCCCACGGCAAAATCGAATGGCCCGCTGGATCACCTCTCGAAAACGATCGGCGTGGCTAATAAAATGGTCAGCCGGTAGTGCGACGAGTGGCGTGTCCAGCCGAGCGCCTCTCATTAGAAGCGTCGCCACACTGAGCATGAGACAGGCGGTGGTGTTTCTCCCCACGGGCTCCAGAATCAGCCCGGTCGTCTCCGGGAGCTGCTGGCGCAACATATTTTCGTGCGAGACGTGGGCGCAGACAACCACGCTGCCCGGTAAAACCAATGGCGAAATTCGATCCACCGTATGCTGAATCAGCGATCGATCGTCGATAAAAGGGATGTATTGCTTCGGCTTTGCCCTTGTTGAAAGCGGCCAGAAACGGGTACCGCTTCCGCCGGCCATGACAAGAGCGATCGGCTCAGGAGCGGCCATATCTATCTTTCAGTCGAACCACGTCGGCAATCTGGGGGGTCGACACCTCAAAAAATCGGCACTCGGTAATGGCTGTCATACGATGCACTAGACCCGGCGGAACGTGGAAAACATCGCCGGCTTTTAGCTGCCACCGCCCCAGCGACTCCTCCTTTTCACCCGCCTCAAAGAGACACTCGCCCGACTCCAAATAAAGCGTCTCCTCTTTTTCACGGTGGTACTGAAGGCTCAGACTCTGACCCGCACGAATGCACAACACCTTGGCGACATAGTCTTTCGTATGAGCCCACAAAAGCTCATGTCCCCATGGCTTGTCAGTTTTTTGCGGAGGCTTTGTCAGCTTCTCGAACAAGGTAATCCTTCACTTCTCCCCGGTCCCTGAGGCTCTGGCCGGCTAAACTCGCCTGCGCCTCGCTGGGAAAATGGCCGAGCCACACCCGAAACCAGGTGTCATTCTTCTCACGAATCTCTTTCGCGGAAAAGAAAGCGTGTACATAACCTAACTTTTTCAACGCCGCCACCCTATCGGCCGCATCCCGCTCGGAAGGATACGAACCCACCTGAACCGTGAAACGACCAGAGGTTAAACCGGCAGAAACGCTCGCCGGCAATCGCTTGCTACTCTCCTCTACCTCAAAAATATTGCGCAATTGAGGATTCGCCAACACCTGAGCCACCTCTTGATTTTCGGCGGGCTCCTTCAGGCCACCGATAGAAATGGTCTTCCCATCGGGCACCAATTCCAAACGCGGCTCCGCTTTTACAGGGACTGCCGGGGATGCTTCAACTGGGGTCAACGCATCAGACTTGGCAGCACCGGTAACATCCGCCGAGGCAACTTCTGAGTGGGTAGATGAGGACGGGGTTGAAACCGAAGTACCCGTTGAAAGTCCCACCACATTTTGTGGGGAAAACGGCGCCCGCGCCGCCAACTTAATCCTCTCCGCCTCTGCCGCCACTATCGATTCATAACGCGCTTGCGCCAACCCTTTGCCCACCAAAATACCCACCGTAAACATCAAAAGCGAAACAAACACAAACAGACTAAAAATGACCGCGATCTCCCGAGGGTCGAAACGCAGTGGATTCTGTGGGTTATTTGGATTGGACATTCGAGGTATTATCGGAAAGTTCCGGAAAACTCCCTAATAATTAATGATACGGGACGAACACCAACATCGTCAAACAGATGCCTAATCAAAATTTCCAGCCTTCCCGCCGACTTGACTCCATGCCCAAATCCCTTGAATCTAACGACTTGGCGTGGCTGGAGTGATTTAACGCATCCCGGCCATTGTTAATGTGTGGTGGGTGTAGCTCAGTTGGTTAGAGCACTAGACTGTGACTCTAGTGGTCGCGGGTTCGACCCCCGTCACCCACCCCACTTGAATCTCCGATCTTCTGCGGAGTGTTGTTGCAGCGGCTAATCGATTTGAAATTTCTAAGGTGTGAGAATTGAAAGGGAAAGATCAACTGTCTTTCCCTTTTTGTTTTTTGAGTTTGAGCGAAAGTGATTCTTTAAATATGAAAGTTATTTTTTCACAGAGAAGTAGGTTCTAGGGGCCCAGGTGTAGGTGAAAGCGAATTGAGGAGACCAGCCGATGCGGGAGAGGATGGAGGCATCGCCATTTTTTGAGTAGAGGTGCCCACAGGTTTGCCGAAGGATTCTAGCTGGGATGTAGTGGCCCGTGGCTGCGAGAGTAGCAGATTTGATGCGTTTACGGGCCTGATGGGTGCAGATGGGGCGGTTGTAGTGGCCATGATAGGGCAAAAGTAGCGGCCGATGAGGGTAAGTTTTTTTTATTTTCTCGTAGCGAGTGGACCACTGTTCAAAGAAAGTTTTTTGGAGCCTTAGAAACCATGGGGGGTTTTGTGGGAGAGAAAGGGTTTGCTCTCGGTTGTAGTATCGCCTGCCTTTTGTGATAGGTTTTCGTCGGAGAATAATTTTCAAACTGTCGTCATACAAGCACTGCGCCTGGGTAAGTTGAATCGGGGTGAGACCGTAGAAGAGAATAAGGGCGATAATGAGAGCCCATTCTGGCTCTGAGCTTGCCCCCCTTACGAAAGTGATGAGATCGTGGATCTGTTTTTCGGAGGCAACACAAAGTTTCAAAGGGACACGGCTCAAATTAATTTTACTGCAGGGATTGGAGAAGATGAGTTTTTTGAATTTAAGCAATCGGTAAGTTTGGTTGAGCGAGGAGAAGCTGCTTCGGATATAGGCGGGGTTTTTTCCGTGAAGCGAGAGCACATATTTTTCGATGAGGATCTGATTGACAGCTAGGAGGTCTGGTTGGTTTTCTTTTTCACAGAAGCGTTTGAAGAGTTTCAAATTGATGAGGAGTTTACAGACGGTATCATCGGCCTGATATTTCAAGGCATCCATGAGCGGGTCAATCCATCTGCGTTCCAGATTGGAAAAAACGGCCAGGGCGCTTCTTATTTGCCGCCCCACTTCTTCTTCTCTAGGAGAAAGTACTCCCAATTCCTCTAGCATAAAGCCGATTTTTATGACAGCGCGGCCCTTTGTCCCGTTTGGTTTGTGCGCTATCGGATATTTTTCATCGTATTGGTAAACCTCAAGCCACGATTTAAAAGGAGCTGGCGGATCGGTTTCCAAAATGGGTTTTAATTTTTTGGCCTGCCTCAAATGATGGTATTTCAGATCATATCGACGGATGTAAGTGAGATAGAGATCAAAGAGGAGTTGCGGATAGGGGGATGTTGGTATTTCTAATCCCATCAGTTTTTTGCGTACAAGGCCATCTTCGTAGCATATGTAGCAGAGCCCTCTGACTTCGGCGGCCACCCAAAACCAGCCACTCGTGGCCACCCCAAAGCACGCCACGTCATAATTGAGATGATATAATGCAGCCCAAAGCGGGTGTGAAAAGCCCAATTGCGCTTGCAAGCAGCGGCCCCCAAAATTACACGGTGTTTATTTTAGATGGACTGGTTTTATCGATGGAAAGAGGGCTACAAAAACAATCACTAAAGAACAAACGGATGAGTCATAACTAGAATATCTCGGCGCCCTGATTGTGAAAGAAGTCGCCAGTAAAACTAATGATGA
>CAZRVZ010000066.1:0-19394 GCA_964603655.1 uncultured Pseudobdellovibrionaceae bacterium
GGAGATGGTTATGCCTGGCGATAACGTGCAGCTTGAGGTAGAGCTAATCACGCCTGTTGCCTTGGAAAAAGAGGTCAGATTCGCCATTCGTGAGGGCGGCAGGACCGTCGGCGCCGGCGTTGTGACCGAGATTGTGGAGTAGTTATGCAGACGATTATCAATATGGAGTGTACGGAGTGCCGCAGGCGCAACTACACGACCACCAAAAACAAGAGCACGCACAACGAGCGCATGGAGCTCTCTAAGTATTGCCGTTGGTGTCGCAGGCACACCAAACACAAAGAAATTAAGTCATAGGCCAGTAGCTCCAACGGTAGAGCAACGGATTCCAAATCCGTGGGTTGTGGGTTCAAATCCCTCCTGGCCTGCATTTAGGCCACTTTTCGCTTTTCGCGATCTGGCGCCAATTCATTCGCTGGTGCATCACCAACCGAAATTGGCCGCGAGGGCCCACCGTCTTCCTTCACGAGCTTTTCCGTAATGTCGCGCCCGCGCTTGCTTGCGGCCGTTAATGATTCGGCGGCGCTGGAAATCGTGCGACTGACCACATCGAGCGTCTCTGAAAACTGCAAAAAATGTGCCTTTTGTGTCGAAAGGGCTAAGCGTTCTTTTTGAACCTTGTATCCCTCCTCCATCATTTTTTCAGTAGCGATTTTGAGCTTGGTATCGATAACTTCGCGGATCTCATCCAGCCCCTTTGCCTCGTTGGTGCGAATGGATTCCAGGTGCGAGCTGAAGGATTGGGTAAACTCAGCCATTGCGGCATCGATTTGTTTGCGAAATTCTAGATAGGAAATATCGGCCTTTTCCTGGGACTGGCGGTGTGCACCCATGACCTGTTCCAGCGATTTCGAAAGGGCATGCTGAAACGAATCCACAAGTTCTTTAAATTCCTTTCGAGTAGATTCGATGGCGACTCCAGCGTCGGTTCGAATGATCTGCATTTCCCCCTGGAGACCTTCACGAAACCCCTTTTCGGCGCGCGACTTGAGATAGAGAAAAATAATTCCAGCGATACTGCAAAGCGTCGACACCGTAACGCACAGAATTAGACCAAGAGAGTTCATGACACCCTCTTATCGGTATAAAATCAATTGTATTATAACGCGATGAGTAAGTAAGTTGTCAGTCATCTCCAGGCGCAGCATTATGATTCCCATGACGACCAAAATGAAATCATTTCGAGTCGAAGTGGTAGCTGGCACTACCACGTTCCTGACAACCGCCTACATCGTTGCGATAAACCCCTCTTTACTAAGCCAAACTGGAATGCCGTTTTCGGGAGTTCTTACGGCCACCGTACTACTGGCGTTCTCCATGACACTTCTCATGGGTGTTTACGCTAAATTACCGTACGCGGTAGCGCCGGGAATGGGGATCAACGCGTATTTTACCTACTCGCTGGTATTAGGTAGGCAGATTCCGTGGTCGATTGCACTCGGCATGGTGTTTTGGGCAGGGGTGTTGTTTCTGGCCTTGTCAGTTTTTCCGGTTCGCGTTCGCATCGCTCGGTCAATTCCCCCGAATTTGAGAAGTTCGGCGGCGGTGGGGATTGGGCTGTTTTTGACCTTTATCGGACTCAAAAATGCGGGCTGGGTCGTTGCTGATTCGGCGACCCTGATTCGATTGGGCCAACTGGGCAAGCCGAGTCTTCTGGCTCTTTTTGGCCTTTTGGTTATGGTGTGGTTTTTGCGCAGAAAAAACCCCTTGTCGTTTCTCATCGGCATTGGACTCGTAACACTCATTGCATGGGTGATGGGTCTGGTCGATTTTCCCAGGCGCATTTTGGCGCCCCCCGATTTTGATAGTGTTCTTGGCCGTCTGGATATTATGGGTGCCCTAAAACTTTCGCTGGCCCCTGCCATTATTGGCATCTGTTTTACCGATCTTTTCGACTCTATCTCTACGTTTGTCGGTGTTTCCCAGGCGGCAGGATTGACCGATAAGAATGGTGACCCCAAGAATCTCAGCCAAGGTTTGGTGGTCGATGCAGTTGCAACTCTGGGTGCAGGATTGCTGGGGACCTCACCCGGAACGGCCTACATTGAAAGTGCCGCCGGAATCGAAGCTGGCGGAAGAACCGGATTGACCGCTGTCGTTTGCGCGTTTTGTTTCCTGCCATGCCTCTTTTTGAGCCCCTTGGTCGCCATGATTCCAGCCTTTGCTACGGCCCCTGCTCTAATCTTAGTGGGTGCGTCGATGTTTCGAACGGTTAAATCCATTCATTTGGATCGCTGGGAAGATCTCATTCCAGGTTTCATGGTAGTCGTTTTGATCCCGCTGACCTTTTCGATCACGCAGGGAATATTATGGGGATTCGTGCTTCAAGTTGTGTGCTACGGATTAGCCGGGCGTCTCAAGGAAATTTCAAATGAATTGGGTGCTATGGGCCTTTTGAGTGCCATTCTCATTCTGATTGAACAGCTTGGAAAATAATTACTGCCCCGCTAGGGCTTGGATGAAGTCGAGTTGTTTCGGAAACCTATAGTCCTTAATCTTAATGGTTTTGGGGTCCATCCAGCGAATTTCAGTGACCTCGTTCTTCGACAACTCGGGCAAAACCACCGGCTTTTCAATGTCAGTAACCGGAGTCTTGAGCGAGCACCGATAGAGGTAAAAGCCATTTTCAAATTTCCGGACCAGTGGTCCAACCACTACTTCTATGCCAGTTTCCTCCCACGTTTCACGGTGGGCGGTGCACTGGGCCGACTCTCCCGGTTCCGACGTTCCTCCTGGGAGGTTCCAGGTGCCGGTGGGTTTGTGGCGAGGCATGAGGATTTTTCGGTTCTGTTGAATGATACAGCCGGCGTTTCCAATGTGAGCGGTTGAGTCACCCGGTTCAATGGCGCACTTTGGGACCGATTGAGGGTTAACCTTATCCGCAATCAGGACTCCCGAGAACAGCCACGGGAGCCAAAACCAGGCCAAAGTCAAAAAAGCCCGTAGTTTTATTGAGTTGAATTGATCCATTTACTTGAAAATTGAGACTTTTTGCGGCAGAAATGTCAAGCACTATGGATAATCGTAAAATCATACTTTCGGCCTATGCGCTAGCTTCCTTCCTGGGGTGGTTCTTAACGCGCTCTGCAATCAAGAGCCTGAGGGTGGAGTGGTATGCGTTTCGCCGTCTTTCGGGAATCGATCTGATTCAGGAGGGCGCACCGCTTCTGGTGGGCATTTTGGCGTTCGGTATTTTGTATTTTCACCCACGGGCGACCGGCTTGTTGGATGAGGTAGTGATTGAATTGAAGAAAGTGACATGGCCTAGCCGTGATGACGTCGTCAAATCTACGACCGTTGTGATGATTTGTATCCTGGTGGCTAGTCTGATATTGGCTTCATTCGATTTGGTGTGGGGAAAACTGATTGGTCTTCTCCTGAAAGGTTAATGACAGTGAGCGAAGAGCAAAAAGACGAAACGATTCCCACAGCCGTGGAAACCCCGAGTCCAATAGCGGAAACAGGGGAAAGCGAGTTCAAGTGGTACGTGGTGCATACGTATAGCGGCTTTGAACAGAAGGCTAAACTGGCGCTTAAGGAGCGGATTCGACAGTTTAAGATGGAAAAAATGTTTGCCGAGATTCTCATTCCCTCTGAAAATGTCATTGAGCTCGTGCGGGGCGAAAAAAAGACGACAAGTCGTAAGTTCTTTCCCGGCTACGTTCTCATTAAGATGGTTGTCAATGATTCGACCTGGCACTTGGTAAAGGGTACACCGAAAATCACGGGCTTTGTTGGCAATGCGGTGACTCCCCCGGCCGTTCCTGAAGAGGAGGTCGCACGCATAACCAACCAAATGACTGAGGGCACCCTCAAACCCCGACCCAAGGTTCAGTTCGAGGAAGGCGAGAGCGTTCGTGTTGTGGATGGGCCGTTCGTAAATTTCAACGGAGTGGTAGAGGAAGTCAAACCGGACAAGGGAAAGCTCAGGGTTATGGTTAGTATTTTCGGTCGTTCGACGCCTGTGGAACTCGATTTTGTCCAGGTGGAAAAGAATTAGCTTGATAGAGGCGATGTATGAAAAAAATAACGGCGCTCGTTAAATTGCAAATCCCCGGAGGCAAAGCAAACCCATCGCCTCCTGTGGGCCCGGCGTTGGGGCAACATGGCGTCAATATCATGGAGTTCTGCAAGGCATTTAATGCCAAGACGCAGAATGCCAACGGGATGGTCACTCCGGTTGTAATTACCGTTTATCAGGATCGCTCGTTTACGTTCATCACGAAGACACCCCCCGTGTCCGAACTTCTAAAGAAGGCTGCAGCCATCGTCAAAGGGTCCGGGGTGCCGAATAAAACGAAAGTGGGATCGGTTACGAAGGCGCAAGTCGTCGATATCGCTAAGACCAAGATGCCGGATCTCAATACGGTCGACCTGGACTCCGCTGTTCGTCAGGTCGAAGGGACCGCTCGCAGCATGGGTTTGGAAGTGAAAGGCTAGGGTATTTTAATGGCGAAAAATGGAAAATTATATCGGGCAAATGCCGCGAAGGTCGATCGTGAAAAGCGCTATACCCTGGATGATGCGTTGGCAATTATTGATGGCCAAACATCCAGAAAGTTCGACGAGAGCGTTGAAGTCGCCATTCGATTGGGCGTAGACCCTAAACAATCGGATCAGATGGTGAGGGGCGCGACGGTCCTTCCGCATGGTTTGGGTAAAACGATTCGTGTGGTTGCGGTGGTGAAGGGCGAAGCGGAAAAAGAGGCTCGTGAGGCTGGGGCGGATTTTGCCGGTAGTGACGACATCATTGAAAAGATAGAGAAGGGTTGGTTGGAGTTCGATCGCGTCGTGACCACCCCTGAAAGCCTTAAGGATCTCACTCGGGTCGCAAAGATTTTAGGCCCCAAGGGCCTCATGCCAAACAAGAAGACTGGCACTGTTACCAGCGAGATCGGCAAGGCAATCAGGGAACAAAAACTAGGAAAGGTCGAATACAAGGTTGAAAAGGCGGGCATTGTCCATGCGGTTTTTGGAAAGAAGTCCTTTGGTTCCGGGAAGCTGAAGGAAAATTTTACCACCCTGTTCGATAACATTCTGAAGCAAAAGCCCTCTACGTCAAAAGGTATCTATGTACGAAAGGTAGTCGTTTCGTCCGCAATGGGGCCCGGCATCATTCTCGATCAGAATTCACTGGAAAAGGCGGTCTAAATCTTTGTGGTTTAGATAGTTTATGGTGGTTTTGAATTCAAAGTTAAAGGTTGACGGAGTCTCAAAATAACGCTTTAAATGGCTGTTTAGTTTTCGAGGGTTTTTACGTGAACCGCACCCAAAAAGAGGCTTTTGTCAACGACCTGAAAATCGGCGTGGAACAGAGTCAAGCGATGGCACTTGTCGCTTTTTCCGGGCTTGACGTCGAGAAAATGACAGCGTTCCGCTTGAGCCTCAAAAAGCAGAACGTGAAGGTAAAGGTATTGAAAAACACACTGGCAATGCGCGTTCTGGAGAGTGGACCCTACAAGGATTTGGTACCCCACATTCAGGGCCCCACCCTCTTGGCGTATGGGGCCAATGACCCGGTAGTTACCGCCAAGGCAATCTGCGAATGGGCGGGAAAAGAGGGGTTTGCACTCAACATAAAAGCGGGGGCCGCTCTTGGAAAACCGATTTCATTGGACCAATTCAAGTCCTTGTCCCGGCTGCCCGGCCGAAAAGAGCTTTATGTGAGTTTTTTGTGGGGATTGAAAATGTCTCCAACTAAGTTTTTGTATGCGCTCTCGGATACCCCCAAGCGATTGGGATATGCTCTTGCCGCATTCAGAAGCAAAAAAGAGAAAGCCGCTTAAACTCATTTTTTTTAGGAGGAAGTAAACATGCCCGCGACAGAAGATCAGGTGTTTGAGTATTTTGATAAGGCCAATCTGCTTGAGATTTCGGAGTTTATAAAGAAGTTCGAGACTCGATATGGCGTTTCGGCAGCCGCCCCCATGGCGGTCGGTGTTGCCGCAGCTCCAGGTGCAGCCGCGGCTCCGGCCGAGGAAAAGACGGCATTCGATGTCGTCTTGACCGAAGGCGGCGCTCAAAAGGTTAACGTTATTAAGGAGATTCGCTCCTTTACGACCCTCGGATTGAAAGAGGCGAAGGATCTGGTTGAGGGAGCGCCGAAGACCGTAAAGGAAGGCGTTTCGAAGAAGGAAGCTGAAGAGATCAAGAAAAAGCTTGAGGCCGTTGGAGCCAAAGTCGAGTTGAAGTAGTTTTTTTCGAGCCTCTGGGCACTTTAAGTATTTAGGATAGCGTAAATTCGCATTTCTATAACGAGGTAGACCGATGAATATTCCTCCGCGCTTCTTTGATAGTAAGCGGTTTCGTAAGGAGTACGGCCAATATCAACCATTCATTGATATTCCTGACCTAATAGAGGTTCAAAAGAAATCCTACGACAAGTTTCTCCAGGCCGAATTGATCGGGAAACAGCGCGAAATTTCTGGCCTTCAAGGCGTATTTAAATCGGTCTTCCCTATTCATGATTTCAATAACACCGCCAGTCTTGAATTTGAATCGTACGTCTTAGAGTCTCCCAAATACGATGTGGATGAGTGTCGCAGTCGCGGAATGAGTTTTGCCGCACCCCTAAAAGTCACTGTTCGCCTCGAGGTGTGGGAGGTTGATGAGCAGGCCGGAACTCGAAACATTAAGGATGTGAAGGAGCAAGAGGTCTATCTGGGGGAAATTCCCTTAATGACCGATCGTGGCAGTTTCATCATTAACGGAACTGAGCGAGTGGTTGTGAGTCAGCTGCACCGGTCTCCAGGCGTGTTTTTTGATCACGACAAGGGCTCATCACATTCCAGCGGGAAGCTACTCTATTCTGCTCGAATCATTCCGTATCGTGGCTCCTGGTTGGATTTCGAGTTTGACCACAAAGACATACTTTATGTGCGAATCGACAGGCGTCGAAAGCTCCATGTGACCGTATTGCTCAAGGCGCTGGGGTACACCGTTGAGGACCTGTTATCTTACTTTTACGACCATGAGACCATCACTCTCGGCAAGGGAGACACCATACTACTTAACTTCGATCCGAAGCTCTATGCGGGTCAGCGCGCCAACTGGGATTGGAAGGATGAGGATGGAAAGGTAGTTATTGAGAAGAACAAAAAGTTTACTCCGACGGTTTTGAAAAAAATCGAGGACGTCAAGGTCAAGCGATTTCAGCTGGAGCGTGAACAACTGGTTGCCAAAATCTGCGCAAAAGACGTTGTCGATTTGGAAACTGGAGAGGTCCTGCTTGAGTGCAATGAGGAGATTACTGAGGATAAAATTGATCTTCTGCGCGAAAAGAAGGTTACCGAGTTAACAATTCTTTATACCGATCGCATCAACGTGGGCACCTATTTGCGTGACACTTGTGTCCTGGACAAAGTGAATACGAAGGACGAGGCGCTCATTGAAATTTATCGCCGTTTACGACCAGGCGATCCGCCAACATTGGAGACGGCTACCGCATTGTTTGGCAGTCTCTTTTTTGATCCCACTAAGTACGACCTTTCCAGGGTTGGGCGACTGAAGATAAACCATAAGTTTGGTTTCAATACCGACCTCAATAACACTACCCTGACCAAAGAGGATATTTTAGCCGTGGTCCACTATCTGGTGGACCTAAAGAATGGCAAGGGACAGGTTGATGATATCGATCATTTAGGTAACCGTCGCGTTCGCGCCGTAGGCGAACTCCTCGAGAACCAGTTCCGTATTGGGTTGGTTCGGATGGAGCGTGCAATTCGTGAGCGCATGAGCCTTCAGGATGTCGAAACGCTGATGCCGCACGACCTCATTAATGCAAAGCCGGTTTCGGCGGTGGTGAAGGAGTTTTTTGGGAGCTCGCAGCTGTCACAGTTCATGGACCAAACCAATCCGCTGTCGGAGGTAACCCATAAACGTCGACTGAGCGCACTTGGGCCTGGGGGACTGACGCGTGAGAGAGCTGGATTTGAGGTGCGAGATGTTCACGCTACTCACTATGGTAGAATCTGCCCTATTGAAACACCAGAAGGTCCAAACATCGGGTTGATTTCGTCGCTCTCGACCTATGGACGTGTGAATGACTATGGTTTCATTGAGACGCCGTATCGAAAAGTGGTTGACGAGAAAATTACGGATGATGTTTCATTCTACTCTGCGCTAGAAGAGGAAAACCACACGATTGCTCAGGCCAAGACTCCGCTCAAGGGCGGTAAAATTGAACCGGCATTCCTTTCCGCCCGCAGAAGCGGGGAAACTTTGCTCGCCAGGCGAGATGAGATCGATCTGATGGACGTGGCGCCAAATCAATTGGTCTCCATCGCGGCTTCACTCATTCCGTTCCTGGAAAATGACGATGCTAATCGAGCACTGATGGGTTCGAACATGCAGCGCCAGGCCGTTCCACTTTTGAAGACTCAGGCGCCATTGGTGGGGACTGGCATGGAGCGTTTGGTTGCTCGGGACAGCGGAGTGACTGTAGTTGCGCGAAATGCTGGGGTTGTTGATTATGTTGATGCGACTCGAATTGTGATTCGTACTGAGGATCGTACCGGTAAAAACCCCGGTGTAGATATCTATAGCTTGGTCAAGTACCGGCGTTCAAACCAAAACACTTGCATGAACCAAAAACCGATCGTTCAAGTCGATGAACGAGTCGCAGCCGGCGATGTTCTCGCAGATGGGCCGGGCACCGATATGGGCGAGCTTGCGCTTGGCCAGAATGTAGTGGTCGCATTCATGCCCTGGGGTGGGTACAACTTTGAGGACTCGATTCTCATCAGCGAAGAACTGATGGAGCGGGATACCTTTACGAGCATTCATATCGAAGAATTTGAGTGCGTGGCCCGGGATACAAAGCTCGGCAAGGAAGAGGTTACTCGGGACATTCCTAATGTGAGTGAAGAGCAACTGCTTAATTTGGATAGCAGTGGGATCGTTCGTATCGGCGCCGAAGTAAAACCGGGCGACATTCTGGTGGGAAAAATTACACCGAAGGGCGAAACACAGTTGAGCCCAGAGGAAAAGTTACTTCGAGCCATCTTTGGTGAGAAGGCTGGCGATGTAAAGGATAGCTCGTTGCGCGTATCGCCCGGAGTCATTGGCACCGTCATCGGTGCTCAGGTTTTTTCGCGTGAAGGTGCCGATAAGGATGAACGAACCGCTGTCATTGTCGAGGAAGAAGAGGCCCGGTTTCGAAAAGATGAAAAAACCGAGGTGCGCGTGCTTCAGGATGCCGCTCGGCGCAAGGTGGCTCCGCTCATCGTCAAGCAGACGACCACGGGTAAGCTCCTCGATTCAACGGGTGAAAATCAGCTATTGAAAAAAGGGCAGGAAATTACGGGCGAGGAGTTCGAGCAGATTCCTTACGACCTCATTCGCCACATTCCGTTGCCTTCGGACGTTGAATCGCAAGCAAACCTTGTCCTGTCGGCGGTGGATAACCAGATTTCCGGTATCCGTGCCTTTTTCGAAGAAAAGATCAAGAAACTCAAAAAGGGCGATGAGCTTCCTCCTGGCGTTATTAAGATGGTCAAGGTTTACGTGGCGATTAAGCGACGTATTTCCGTCGGAGACAAAATGGCTGGACGCCATGGAAATAAGGGCGTGATCTCGCGAATTCTGCCGATTGAAGACATGCCCTTCATGGAGGATGGCAGTCCTGTTCAAGTCGTATTGAATCCACTCGGGGTTCCCTCTCGTATGAATGTCGGACAGATACTTGAAGCACACCTAGGTCGAGCCGGTCATGGTGTCGGACTGAAGATGCAGGAATTCATGGATCGCTGGAATTCCACCGGTGTTCGCACCGTGCTCAAGAAATTCTTTTCATCGAAGAATCTTCATAAGGAGATTGATGAATTGGACGACGAGTCTTTACGAACGGTTGCTAGACGACTCAAAAGTGGCCTTCACTTAGCCAGTCCTGTGTTTGACAGCACGACTGAAGAGGAGATTCGTGAAGGCCTACGTTCGGTTGGCTTGCCCGAGTCTGGTCAACAGATTCTCTTTGATGGTCGTTCCGGCGAACCCTTTACACACGATGTGACCGTCGGAGTCATGTATGTACTGAAACTGCATCACTTGGTGGATGAGAAGATTCATGCCCGTAGTATTGGTCCATACAGCTTGGTGACACAGCAACCACTCGGCGGCAAAGCTCAATTTGGTGGCCAGCGACTGGGAGAGATGGAGGTGTGGGCGCTCGAGGCCTATGGAGCCGCATACTGCCTACAGGAACTATTGACGGTGAAGTCGGACGATGTCGCCGGCCGAACACGAATGTTCGAAACCATCGTGAAGGGTGAAAACGTACTCGAACCCGGCCTGCCCGAGTCCTTTAACGTCTTGGTCAAGGAACTTCAGAGTTTGGCTCTCGATGTAGAACTTATAGAGGAGACTGCGTGAAAGACCTTCTCAATTTTTTTGATAAGCCCAAGGACCCCATCGCATTTAAGGCAGTGAAGATCTCGCTGGCCAGCCCGGAAAAGATTCGTTCATGGTCTTACGGCGAGGTTAAGAAACCAGAAACAATAAACTACCGAACATTTAAGCCAGAGCGAGACGGCCTATTTTGCGCAAAAATATTTGGTCCTGTAAAGGATTACGAATGTAATTGTGGAAAGTATAAACGCATGAAGCATCGCGGAGTGGTCTGCGAGAAGTGCGGTGTAGAAGTAATTCAGAGTAAGGTTCGTCGCGAACGGTTGGGCCACATTGAGCTGGCCACGCCTGTAGCTCACATTTGGTTCCTGAGAAGTTTGCCTAGTCGAATCGGAAATGTGCTGGATATTACGCTGAAAAATTTAGAGCGAGTTCTTTATTGCGAAGCATATGCGGTAACCGACCCCGGAAAGTCTCCCTTCAAAGTAGGTGATGTATTGGGCGAGGAGGAATTTTCCAACGCGAAGAAACAGTTTAAGAACGAATTCAAGGCATCCATGGGTGCCGAGGCCGTTCGGGAAATGCTGAAGCATATCGACCCGGAGAGGCTGTCCAAGGAAATCCGTCTTGATCTAAGCAAGACGACCAGCGAAACGGGCCAGAAGGCCTTGTCCAAACGCCTAAAAGTGGTCGAGGCCTTCAGAAATTCCGCTAATCGTCCAGAGTGGATGATGTTGGATGTGATCCCGGTGATTCCGCCCGATTTGCGTCCGCTCGTGCCTCTCGATGGCGGGCGATTTGCGACGTCGGATCTTAATGACCTTTATCGGCGAGTGATTAATCGCAATAACCGATTGAGGCGTCTCCAGGAGCTCAACGCGCCTGAAATCATTATTCGAAACGAAAAGCGGATGTTGCAGGAAGCCGTCGATGCTCTATTTGATAATGGTCGAAGAGGGCGAACCTTTACCGGTCCCAACAAGCGTCCGCTGCGGTCGTTGTCCGATATGTTGAAGGGCAAACAGGGACGTTTTCGACAAAACTTATTGGGAAAACGAGTCGATTATTCGGGTCGTTCCGTGATTGTCGTGGGTCCGGAACTCAAGTTACATCAGTGCGGACTGCCCAAGAAAATGGCGCTGGAACTTTTCAAGCCATTTATTTTTAATAAGTTAGAAGAGCGTGGTTTCGTTACCACCATAAAGTCCGCCAAAAAGATGGTCGAAATGGAGAAGGAAGAGGTCTGGGATATTCTGGATGAGGTAGTTAAGGAACACCCTATACTTCTAAACCGAGCTCCGACACTTCATCGCTTGGGAATTCAGGCGTTTGAACCGGTTCTCATCGAAGGAAAGGCGATTCAACTTCACCCATTGGTGTGTCAGACATTTAATGCCGATTTTGACGGCGATCAAATGGCTGTTCACGTGCCACTGAGCGTTGAGGCGCAGCTCGAGGCCCGAGTGCTGATGATGTCGACTAACAATATTCTGTCGCCAGCGTTCGGAAAGCCAATTATCGATCCGACACAGGACATTGTTCTGGGCATTTATTTTATGACTCAGGAACGGCTTAACTGTCGCGGTGAGGGTAAGACATTTGCTAATCCTACAGAGGCTATTTATGCCTATAATATCGGCGAAATCGATCTGCATGCCAAAATCAAGGTGAGAATCGGAAAAAAACGTTTTGAAACCTCTGTTGGACGGCTACTGCTTAGAGAGATTGTGCCAGTCGAGGTAAATTTCGACGATTACAACCGAGTTCAGAACAAAAAGAGTCTGGCTGAGCTGGTGGACCGTTGCTATCGGGCTGCAGGCAACAAGCGGACGGTGGTACTCGCCGACCGAATGAGGAGCCTTGGGTTTGAGTACGCCACGAAGGCCGGAATCAGTATTTGCATGCAGGATATGCGGATTCCCAAGAAAAAATCCGAGCTTTTAGATAAAGCCCACGCTGAGGTTCAAGAAATCCAAAATCAATACACGGAAGGTCTCATTACCGATGGAGAGCGTTACAATAAGGTGATTGATATTTGGGCCCAGGTAAGCGAGCAGATCGCGCATGAAATGATGGAGGAACTTTCCGTTGAGTGGGTGACCGATAAAAATAATAAGAAAGTTGCGATCGCCAGCCTTAATCCGATTTATATGATGGCCGATAGCGGCGCGCGAGGAAGCGTGGCCCAGATTAAGCAGCTTGCCGGAATGCGCGGATTGATGGCGCGTCCCTCTGGTGAGATCATCGAGACCCCCATTACCGCGAATTTTAGAGAGGGGTTGGACGCGTTACAGTACTTTATTTCCACTCACGGCGCTCGAAAGGGTTTGGCCGATACCGCCTTGAAAACTGCCCACTCGGGTTATTTGACCAGACGGTTAGTCGATGTGGCTCAGGACCTGGTTGTGAGCGATCATGATTGTAAAACGACCGACGGTCTCGAGATTTCAGCACTCGTCGAAGGCGGTGAGATTATCGAGCCTATTGGCGACCGCATTCTGGGTCGTGTGGCTCTGGATGATATTACCGATCCGTTTAACGGCAAGGTTTTGGTTAAGGCTAACGAGGAGTTTGACGAGGTTAGAACTCATGCGATTGAAGAGGCCGGAATCGAGAAGATCGTCATCCGTTCGGCCCTTACATGTCGTACAAATCCTGGGGTCTGTTGCCTTTGTTATGGTCGAGATCTGGCTCGTGGCCATTTGGTAAACCCTGGTGAAGCGGTCGGAATTATTGCCGCCCAAAGCATTGGTGAGCCGGGTACGCAGTTGACCATGCGTACGTTCCACGTTGGTGGTGCCGCAACCCGAAGGGCAGAACAGAGTTCATTGGAAGTACGTCACGAAGGTACGATAAAGATGTATCGCACAAATACCGTTAAAGATCGTCAGGGGACCTATACGGTAATGAATCGTAACGGCGAGTTGGCTGTTGTCGATGATACCGGACGTGAACGCGAGCGTTATCAATTGGTATACGGCGCCCGTCTGTCGATTCAAGATGGTAATCGGGTGAAACGCGGCCAGACCGTCGCAACATGGGATCCGTATACGGTTCCGGTGTGTACCGAAGCCGGTGGTAAGATCTCCTATGTCGACATTCAGGAAGGCGTATCAGTATCCGAACAGGTAGACGAGGTAACCGGTCTCTCTCGAAGGACAATTATTGATTCAAGGGATTCGGATCTAAGACCTCGAGTTACTATTGTGGAAGGCGCAAAGACAACCAAGGCCAGCTATTTGCTACCGATCGGTGCGATCATCTCGGTTTTCGATGGGGATGACGTGTTCCCAGGCGATGTGATTGCGAAGATTCCCCGTGAGACAACCAAAACTAAGGACATCACCGGCGGTTTGCCTCGGGTGGCTGAGTTGTTTGAAGCCCGCAAACCCAAGGAGTGCGCCGCTATCAGCGATGTCGACGGTGTGGTGACTTTTGGCAAGGACAGTAAAGGCAAGCGAAAGTTGATTGTGACCCCTGAACACGGCGAGCCGCAGGAATACTTAATTCCCAAGGGAAAGCATATCAGCGTTCGAGAGGGCGATCATGTTCGGGCCGGTGAGGCTCTGATGGATGGTGCTGCCAATCCTCACGACATTCTGAAAATCCTTGGAGATAAGGCTCTTGCCAAGTACCTCGTGGACGAAGTCCAGGAGGTCTATCGGTTACAGGGTGTGCGCATTAACGACAAGCACATCGAACTGATAGTCCGGCAGATGCTCAAGCGTGTTCGAATCACTGACTCAGGCGATTCCGAATTCTTGCTTGGAGAGCACATCGAGCGTTGGCGCTTTGACGAAGAAAACGCTCGGGTCAAAAAGCTCGGAAAGAAGCCGTCTGCAGCGGAGCCATTACTTTTGGGCATCACGAAGGCGTCACTCAGTACCGAGAGCTTCATTTCCGCGGCCTCGTTCCAGGAGACTACGAAGGTTCTGACCGACGCGGCGATTCACGGAAAAATAGATAGACTGCGCGGCCTTAAAGAGAATGTGATTATGGGCCGTCTCATCCCTGCCGGCACTGGCCTTGATCGCTATCGCAACATCCGTATCAAGGTTGCCGAAGTGAATATGGATGAGGATGAGGACGAGATCGAAGCGCGTGATAACGCGCTCTCGATGGAATCATCCGAAGCAAAGATGTACTAGGCTGCCGTACTAGCGATACTAGTTCTGAACTACTCGTCAATCAGCAGGCAAACGTCCGCTCTCGCTCGTCGAACAACTGAACCGATGGAGCAAGATTGGAGATTGCCGGATTCCACGAGGGCCGTGAGAAGGCCAACTTCAGAACTCCTCGAAACACAGAGAAGCAGGCCGCCGGATGTTTGTGGGTCGAATAACCAGTCTGGGGGATTTCCAGAAATTTGGTTCTTTACCTGTGAATTCTCGGGATAGAGCGAACTACGAATTCCCAGTTCCGCGCACGCGGCAACCCCCGGAAGCAGGGGGACCACGGAAGCGTGTAGGCGAATTGCGAGTTCGGTTTGGGCGCACATTTCAATGAGATGGCCGGCCAACCCAAACCCAGTAACGTCGGTACAAGCATTGACAGAGAAATTCATTGATGCCAACGCACCTGCTCGGTTGGACCTCAACATGCATTCGACAGCGCCTCTGTACGACATAGCAGAGCAGAGACCCTGTTGATGGGCGGCCATGAGTATCCCGATACCGATGGGTTTCGTGAGAATAATGGCATCACCTTCCTGAATGTTTCGCTTCGACCACACAGTTTCCGTTCGGGTCTCGCCCAGGATCGTAAGGCCAAGCGCCATTTCGGCCCCTTCAGAAGAATGGCCACCCACGAGTGACGTTTCTTCGTGTGCCAGTTGACCGTTCACTCCGGCCATGACCTCAGTTAGCACTTCCGCTCGACGAGAGTTAAACGGAATGACAGCCGTGCAAAGTGCGAATCGGGGAATGCCACCTTTAGCGTAAATATCGCTCAAAGCGTGATTCACCGCTATTCTGCCAAAGAGAAAATTGTCCGTGAGAAACGTGCGAAAATAATCGGTGGTGAGCAGCTGGATTTTTCCAGGTGATTGTCGGATGGCGGCGATATCCTCGCAATCATTTAGGCCAATGATTACGTCCGGGGTAGAATAAGGTCGCAGATTAGCAATCGATTGATTGAGTACGTGCGCTCCGATTTTGGAACCACAGCCCCCGCATCGTGACTTCATCGTCCTCGCCATTTTACCGACGGTCTGAAAGCTTTTCATCCACCGCGTATCGATCCAGCGTTTAACCGCAAGGCACAGTTTGCCGCGAACGCCGAAGTTCCCGTACCGCAGAATTCCTGTTCCATCGGACAAATTGAATATGAGGAGAAAATGGCGCTGAGGTTTGTAGAAGGTCGACGGACGACCTCTGAGTCGGCGTCGCAATTCACAAGCAAGATGCTCTCCTTGCCGGACGCTATAGACTCCAGCCTTGGCGAGGGGGGGCTGAAATGAACAGCAATCGCCACTTGCATAGATATCAGGAGCACCCCGGCAAACTAATGCACTGTCGACGATAAAGAATCCATCGGTGTCGGTGACAAGATTGGTTTTCAGTCGGTGGCTTACGGCGGTGGTGGCCCAAACGATTCCATCGCACATCATTGGGATGGGTTTGTGTGGGTTGGCGTTGTTTAATCGGTTTACGATCAAAGTTTTATCATCGTGCAGGTATGCGGTCGTGTGTTCGAGAAAATCAATATTGCGCTGCTTGAGCGCTGATTTAAAATACCGGCGAATAACAGGTCCGAATTCACTCCCAATCTCGCCCCGCTGAATGAGCGAGATTTTAAACTGAGGCTTGGAGCTTACACGGTGTTTTAAGCTCACCGCCAACTCAAATCCTCCCGCTCCACCACCAACAATCACGAGATGAAACGGCTTGTCTGTGAGTGCCATCCCATCAATGCACTCGAGGAGAGCGCCCAAGGGTTTCAGCGGCCACATCCGGGGGGCTGGGATGGTGGAATTGGGTAGGGCATCTACAATTAATGCATCGGGTGGACCGGTGTGGGACCCAATGCAGATACTGAGATAGTCAAACGTTATAGACGGGCGAGCTGCAAAGTGAATCTTCTTGGATTTGCCATCGATGAATGTCGCCGAATCCAATATCAGGTTGGTTCCAATCCGAGCACAGAGTTTTACCAGATCGATTTCAATCTGTTCCTTCGTATATTCGCCGGCGATGTATCCTGGGACCATGCCTGAATAGGGTGCCGCACCGTGTGGGTTGACGATGGTTAGAGATACGCCGGGAATAGGCGCCATGAGCCACGACCTCAATATGACGAGATTGGAGTTTCCCGCACCGAGTAGAACGATATGAGCCAATCCCTCCATCGCCGGCATTCTAATGGCGGGGCCTCAGGTTAGAAAGGGATGGATTCACTCGGAAGTCGGTACGCATGCCCAGGAGCGGAGATTTCGATTGCGCGCAGTTGGTGGAACGTGGGTTTCAGGATTCGGCTTTCCCACGCCGGATCGTAAAGCGCGTCACCCAGCAAGGGCAGTTCTATCTGACTCAAGTGAATTCGAATCTGGTGGGTTACGCCTGTTTTCATTCGGGCGGACACGAGGCATTGGTCGGCCGAGCGGGAGATTACTGCGAGCTCAGTTTCCGCTTTTCGCCCCAAAGGTGAAACGATCATTCTTCGGCGGTCGGTCGGGTGATGGTCGAGAAGGTTGTCGATGCGATGTGTGTCCCACGCGGGATTTCCCCAACATTGGGCTAAATACATTTTTCCCACCTTCGATTCCCGGAAAAGTTCGCGCCAGTAATCAAACCCATGGCGGTTTTTGGCGACGATGAGCAGTCCTGACGTACCCGTGTCCAGACGGTGGGGTGTTATCGTGGGTTGAACGCCTGGAAAATGGTCCAGAATTTCCGGCCATCGATGGGTTGCCCAATGGGTCACGGTGCGCGTGTCAAATAGGGACACTGGATGAGACGGCAGGCCGGCCGGTTTGTCGATAACGGCCCAGTCAGTCTCATCGGCAATAATGGGAATGTTGATTCCTGAGGTTACCCGAATTCGTTCCAGATGGGCCGTGAGTTTTGAACTAACCAATGGATTTTCTGAGGCTATGCGGTTTCCCTTTTTGACGGGGCGTAGTTCAGAATCGGTGATCAATCTGGCGTGGATCGCCTCGTCGACGTGGCGGGCACCGAGTCCAGGGAAGATGGCCCGAATAGCCTTGTCGACGCGGATCAGATTGGGCTCGTTTTCCATGGCGGGACGGAATATACAAAAATCATGGCCAATGTCGAAACAATAAAAGCCTGGGCACGACTCCTGGCGAATATTAGGAAGTTCTTTGATTCCCGGGGATTTACCGAGGTGATGACGCCCCATCTAACGCCAGTTGGGGCGTTTGATGCATCGTTGGATTGTCTGAGCGTCAGCGGAAAGCATGCCTGGGGGGAGTTACACACTTCGCCGGAAATTGCTATGAAGGGCCTTTTGGCCGATGCGCCCATACCTATTTATCAAATTTGCCGGAGCTTCCGGGATGATCCCCCGAGCCCGATTCACTGGACCGAATTTACGATGCTGGAGTTTTACGAGCCCAATCGGACCTATCGGGACGTATTAAATTCTACCCGGAACCTTTTTGAGGCTGTAATAGGGCACCCGCTATTATTTGAAGAAATTACGGTAGCAGAGACTTGGCGCCGTTGGGTGGGATTGGATCTCGCTTCTCTCGTCGAAACTCATTCACTCGTGAATGCGGTCGTGGATAAGTCGCTTTGCAAACCGACCGGTGGGGATTCATGGGAGGATATTTTCTTCAAGGTAATGTTGACGCACATCGAGCCGAGACTCGATCCGCTCCGCCCGACGATTTTAATCGACTATCCAGAACGGCTTTGTACGCTATTAGAAAATCGCATCGAAAAACGCGTGGAAAACCGATCGGGAACCGTTGAGCGCTTTGAGCTATATTGGCACGGCATGGAGTTGTGCAATGGAGGAACCGAACTGGTGAGTGTCGACCGACTTAGAGACAGGTACCGGATCGAGAGTTCCCATCGAGAGAGGATGGGCAAAAGGCCCCACCCGTTTCCGCAGGTACTCTCCGATGCGATGGCGCGATTGCCTCCCCATGCGGGAGTGGCGGTAGGGTTGGAGCGGCTTTCCAGGTGTTTGGGTATAACAGTCTAAAACTTCAGTGGATTGGGGGGTTTGTCGGCTGGCCTCGTCGCGCGCGAAACCCAAAAAAAGCTTCGGCCGTCCCACAGGACGGCCGAAACGTATTCCTGACGGTTATTTTTGAGCCAACTTTCGCAGTTGGTCTAGAATGCGAACCAGCTTAATCGCGGCCTTTGATTGGTTTTCCTTTTCGATGGCGCAATCAAAGCCACCGGAAAGAAGGATTACATTGTACCCGTCGGCGGAATAGCCGCGGGTTTCGGTCGGGATGCCAGCGCACTGAACTTCGGGGGTCACCGGTGCCACCGTGGCCGCTCGATCGATGAGGCGTTCAATTCTATCCATTTCATACGCATTGAAACGGCGAATGATTTTACTTCGACGCAAATCGGGACGAACAAGGGCGCCCGGCGCGTAGTAGACGGCATCACCGTTTGTGCGAACTTCGATGACTCCATTGGATGCTCCGACTGGCATGTGGTGCAGATCGTAATAGGGACCAAACGTATAGCTCAGCCGAACCCCTTTGAAAGTATCGGGGTGTAAAGACGTTGCTTCAACAATCGTGGACAGCATGATTAAACCAAGCATAAACAGATTTTTTTTCATAATATTCTTTCCTCGTTTAACACCATTATTGGTGTTTGCCGATTCACAGTGCAGGTGTTGTGCCAGATCAAAGCATGCTCAGTATTGGGATCGCGCCGTACAGACGGTCGGTTTCAATCTGAAGCCGGTGCCAAAATGGCATCGGTAAAACTTAGCCGTTTACCGGGCGGATTCGTCTTTTGAGTTCGTGTCGTTGTCAGACGGGCGATCGTTGCACGACACAATTAGGCGCGCGCAGCGGATCACAAGCGGGTTGACCGAGCGCACCCCCACCATGACCTGAT
>CAZRVZ010000067.1:0-3884 GCA_964603655.1 uncultured Pseudobdellovibrionaceae bacterium
TCGTCGCCAGGTGTATCGCCAATGAATACCGACGCAATTAGAGAGTTCCGACGAATAAGTGAGCGCACGTTTTCTCCCTTGGGCCGTTCGGTATTACCCCAACACTCCCAATCGGTGAAATACGGTTCAAGCCGGGAGGCCTTTAAAAAGTTCTCAATATAGCCTTTTTGGCAATTACTCACGATAAAGAGCGAATACAGTTTCGAAAGCCGTTCTATACCGATGGTAACTCCGTCAAATAGCGGAAGCGGTAACTCGGAAAAAACGTTCTGATCCTCTCTTTGAGTCTCCAGGTTGAGTGTTTGCAATTCTGATTGCGAAAGCCCCTCAAAAACAACGCGTATACATTCATCGTGCGGGAGTCCGGCAATACGTCTGATATCGGGCGTTGAAATGTGGCGAAATGGAATTTGTGTTTGCGCGATCACGCGGTTCCATGCGGCGGCAATGGCGGCAGCCGGATCCCAGAGCGTTCCATCAAGGTCAAAAATCAGAGATTGAGGTTCCATCACCGTGTTTCAGTCTGAGGCTTGAGTGTATTTCCCAAAAGATGCCGGATGGCGACCGATGCCGCAGCCAGTCCGAAAGCACCGGTGACGAAGCTCGCATTTCCCATAATGACGTTGCGACTGTCACAGGTAAAAAAGGGATTGTCGCCTTGGGGACACACGCATTGAAACCCCTTACCCTTATCGTAATGCAGCTCGATGGGATCGGTTGCCGGTTCCCGGGAGTAGACGGAGGGTACGCCAAAGGGAACGTGGACATCTGGCGGAAAAGAATACTTCTGCCGCAAAATCTTCCTGAGTTCTCGTGCCAGCGGATCCACCGATGTAAAGGCCAGGTCCTCAATCTCGATCCGCGTGGGATCCATCCGGCCCCCCGAACCGGTCGACACCACAATCGGTATTTTGTTTGATCGGCAGTGGTTTACCAGATGCGCTTTGGCGGTCATGTTGTCGATGGCATCGATGACAAAGTCCGGTCGCCGCAAAAAAATAGAATCAGAATTCGAGGCATCGTAAAATTTCTCAATCGCCTCGACGCGGGCCGAGGGGTTGATACTTGCCAGCCGCTCCTGAACCATTCCTGCCTTTGGGCTACCGACGGCTTTGCCAAGCGCATGGAGCTGGCGGTTGAAATTGGTAACACAGATAGTGTCGAAATCGATAACCGTGATGTGCCCCACTCCGGAGCGGGCGACGGACTCTGCCGCCCAGGAACCGACACCACCCAAGCCCACAATCATGACGTGCGAAGACATGAGTTTTTGCATTCCACTGTCGCCGACAAGCCGTCCGAGACGATCGAACCTGCGGTGGAGTTTGTAAGTTTCGAGTTCTTCCGGGCTACGCGTGGTTTGAGTATTCATATGGAAAATATTCTCCGGAGAGTTATGGCAGATCGATCTAGTAGAGATTGAACAGTTAGGCCAACGCTTTCGGCTAGGCGGGTGGCGATCGGGATGAGGTTGGCAGGGCAGTTGAGCGCGGCACCACTGATGAATGGAGGCAATTGGTCGGGCGCATCGGTTTCGACTACCCACGAATCGGTCGGGAGGCTTTTTAGCCAGGTGGGAATAGTCTTGGATCCCGAGAAACTCAGCACGAGGCCCCTATCAATATAAGCGCGGGCATCGGGTAAGTTTCCGGAGAAGGAATGCACGATTCCGCCGCAGGCGAGCGGTTGAGAAAGGATCGCCTGGGCCTCGCGGTGGGCTCGAACGATGTGAAGAATCACCGGTAGGCGGGCATTTCGGGCCATTTCGAGCTGAATTCCGAATACCTGGTTTTGTAAAAAAAACGAATCGCGAAATCTGGGAGACATATCGAGGCCCAGCTCTCCGAGCCCGACCGGGCGTTTGTGATTTAAATGTCGTTCGAGGTCCACCAGAATCGGTTTTATGGAATCGCTCGTCATTCGTGCAACGACCCAAGGGTGAAGACCAAAGGCGACGTGGATCTTAGAATGGCGGGCTTTCAGCGCAATCTGGCGCTGCCAATCCCCCGGATCGACGCCGCCCTGAATCCACTCGCTGACTCCGCAGGCCACTGAATCCTTCAGGGTGTTATCGATACCCGCTCCGAGGCGAGGATCGGCCAGATGACAATGGGCGTCTATCCAATTCCGTTTTTCCTTGCGCGGATCCATCCGTCCCTCTACTGGTTAAGCAGTGGACATTATCCTAACCACTGTGAATGCGACCTATCAACACGCTTCGTTGGGGCTGCGCTATCTTTTTGCTAATATGGGAGACCTTAGGGAACGAACCGTTCTGCGCGAATATACCTCTCTCCACGATCCCAAGGAAATCGCGCTGGAGCTCAAAAGGGAGTGTCCTCGAATCATCGGCATTGGCGTTTATATCTGGAACGTGAATCGAGTTTCCGAGCTTGTGGGAATTCTAAGGGCGGTGATGCCGGAGGTAATAATCATTCTGGGGGGGCCCGAGGTGAGCTTCGAGCCAGAGTGTACTCCCGCAGTAGCACTCGCCGATTGTGTCATCTCCGGCGAGGCGGATTTGGCCTTTGCCGAGGTCTGCCGGCGGTTTCTCGCGGGCGATCAGGTGACGTCCCGCATTCGACCAGTGTTACCGGAATTAGGGAATCTCGTTTTTCCTTACCAATACTTAAGCGTCGAAGATCTCAAAAACCGCTTTGTTTATGTCGAGGCGTCTAGGGGTTGCGCTTACAAGTGTGAATTTTGCCTTTCGGCGCTGGATGAGAAGGTTAGGTATTTTCCGGGTTTTTTGAATGAGCTCGGTCTGCTTTTCGATCGCGGGGCGCGACACTTTAAATTCGTCGATCGCACGTTTAATCTGCATCCCCACCGTTCTAGGGAAATATTGGAATTCTTTTTGGCGCGTATCGTGCCCGACCTTTTTTTGCATTTTGAAATGGTTCCGGATCGATTTCCTGAAGAATTAAAATCGTTGATTGAACGATACCCCCCAGGAGTGTTGCAGTTCGAGGTTGGGGTCCAGACCTGGGATCCTGCTGTAGCAGTACGTATTTCACGGCGTCAGGACTATGCTCAGATTGCGAATAATTTGCGTTATCTCCGCGAGAAGACAGGTGTGCACGTACACGCCGATCTCATCGTGGGACTTTCAAGTGAAACAGTTGAAGGGTTTGGCAGGGGATTTGACGCTCTTTACGCATTACGGCCCCACGAGATTCAGGTGGGGCTCCTGAAACGTTTAAAGGGCACTCCCCTCTGTGCGCGCGACCGGGAAAATGTGTACGAATCGCACGCGCCCTTTAGAATTCTCCGGACGCCGTCCATGACATTTGAAGACATTCAGGAACTCGCGCGGCTGGCTAAATTTTGGGACCTCATAGGTAATAGTGGCAATTTTGTGCGCACCGTGGAGTTAATGGCGGCACCTGGCGCATCAATTTTTGATACGTTTCGCCGGCTCTCGCGTCATTTGCATACGCGCCACCCACAGCCCTGGGGTGTTGCGCTTTCCAACCTCTGCGGCTCTGTGTGGAGTTATTTGAAGGACCTGCCCTTTATCGATGAGGAGACACTCCGGCGCAATTTGCTCGCAGACTATTCCCAAGGTGGCCGTCGGCATACTCCGGATTTTTTGAGACACCCAACGGTCATTGATCCTACTGGTAGTGAGGTGGCCGATGCGAGCGCGAATTCAATTGGACTCAGAGCGCCGGGGTCGTCGCTCATTTCACGGCAAAAGAACCACGGGCGAGGGCAGGGGAGTCATGGGAGTACCGCGGTACCGATGTAGTTCTCGTGTTATTTGCCAAACCGTCCAAAGTCGCAATCATCGTTTCTTTTTTTGGAAGATTTGCTAGGGGATCTGCTGGGCGATTTTTGGGTGCCATCACCGGCTCCGTTACCATCAGCAGCAGAGAGGCCGG
>CAZRVZ010000068.1:0-3464 GCA_964603655.1 uncultured Pseudobdellovibrionaceae bacterium
TGCAATCCCTGCCCTAACCGGAGCTCCTGTAAATCTCGAGTGCTACGGATAAATCTCTGGATGTCTTTCTTTGCGAACTCATAACCAGGTTCATTCGATGAGAAATCAAACGTCCGGCCATGCTTGAGCTTGCCCAAGAAACCCAGGAGCTGCCGTGGATTCAGGGCTGAATGTCCGAATTCAAGTCCCAACCATCTCCCCTGAGCCACCTGGAAAGTGATAACGGCTTTCGGATGAAAGCTTCTTCGGTCCGCCATCATTAAAAATAATGACGACAGTAATATCACTACGACAATATCGGCTCCGGCGATACTGGCCAATTTGTCTGGCCTTGACCAATCCGGATCGATACTCGCCAAGTCTCGACGAAATTCCCGGATATTTCGAACGGCCAATACAGGAGAATACGATCCGGCCAGAATTAAAATGTTACGCAGACTCAGCGCCATGGCCAAGACCAACAAAGCCATTACAAATATCCGGATCACCGTACCGTCTCCGAATGCAACACTGCGGAAATTAAGATTGCTCGCTGAAGACGCGCCTTGACCCATGTCCTCCCAAAATTTCTGGCGGACCATTGTCCTGGCCAGAAGCGTCACCTGCCGGGCAGCTTGTTCCGTCAAGAATAATAGTTGGCCAAAGCTCCTCCCTTCTGCCATAAGCTCTGCGGGCATCGGAGTTCCATCGGATGAGATGCCGGGCTGTTGCGCCAAAGCTTTCCCATATCCTTCAACAATATTTTTCCCGGCCCAGCGATAAACTCCTTGGTCCCGCTTGCTCCATGTCCAAACAAGAGCAAGATTCTTATAAAACAATTTTCCATAAAGGCTAACCTCAAGCGCTGCCTCTGTTTCATGAATGATTAATCGATCTTGGGATGAGCGACCGGACGGTAAATACCGCGCTTGATCAGAAAGAATCAAAACATGTTTAAATTCATGAACCAAAACGTCATAAATAATAGCCTCCGACTCTGCCACCCAAAAATCATCCCAAGATTGATAACCGTGGGCTGCCCACTGTTTCATTAATAACAAGGGAATCAAGGCCTCCCAGAAATCAAAATCGCTCCGGGCAGACAGAAGCCGAGCCTTAAAGTGCTCTTCACCCAAATGCTGGGCCGCCTGAAGCATACCCCACATCCCCCGGCTGTCTTCTTTAATCTTCGACAAATAAATCAAAACAAGGCGGCGATCTTGACGAGTGCGCCCAACTTCGTCACGCATCGCCGCAACCCCGGGCACAATCCGCTCATGTTCAATGGCCACAATTTCAGGAGGGGGAACATCAAAATCCCAGGACGCGATAACGGCGGCCGGAAACGCAATCCGGTCGCCCAAAATAAATTGCACAAGACTCTTATTCTGGTCGACCAATTCCACAGCAGAAGCCTCAAAGTATTTCCCATAAAATTGATACCAATCCTCCAGGCGCCGAAGCGCGTCCAGTGTTTGCCAAAAATCATTGGGCCTCTTTGCTTGCGGCGTTATCCCGCTGATGAATCCGCTTAACCACGGAAACGATTCTTGTTCCGACCCGGCAATCTCTTGTAAGGCAGGGACTAAACTTTCCAAAAGAATTTGTTCCGGGTCCCCCGTCAGGATCATTTCTTCAGAAAGAATTTTCTGGAGATCCCGGTAGTAGTTTTGAATTGCTTTTTCTAGAATCCGTGTGACCCGCTCCAGCCTTGGATCAGCGTAGGAAATTCTTGGCTCTTTTCTGAAGTCCTTTAAAATCCGCCAGGTTGCGGACGCCCCAGCCCCAACCGTACCAGCCGCTGCGGCCAGCCACCACCGACGGGAAAGCGGGCGCAAACTGAAAAATGATAACCCCTGCCCCCCCGCCATGGCCAGGATGCTCAAGAAACCAAGAGTCAGCCAGACATCGGGACCAAAGAACGAAAGCGCTTGTTCTTCTATGAAAAGATGATCCAGAGGCTTTTGGTAATAACCAACAAACTCTTCATTGTTTTTGCCAAGACTGATTGGCTTCGATTCGATCATTTCGGGCAACGTGGGCAACAAATGCCAACGCACGACCAATAGCGCCCCGGGCTTCATCCGGTCAAGCAGCCGCGGGATCAGTTCCTGCACATTGGCATCACCCGGCGGCCAAATATAGAGAACATCAAAATGATTTAGCTTTTCCTCAAGATAATCACCCTGAACCCAATGGATGCGTTCTGGATCGACCGCGGATAATTCCGCCAAATGAGTGGTCGATTTTCTAGCAGACTCGAACAATCGTTTGATGCGTTCAAATCCGGTCACATGGGCACCAATGAAGGCTTGCACCGAATGCACCATGAAGCCGTCGCCACTTCCCAGATCGGCAAAATGCGAGTCTGGTGTCAGCCATTCTTCTTTTTCTTTCACAAGAGCGGAAATGAGCGGCAAGGCTACATGAGGCCGTGTCGGAATATAAATGATTTTGTTACCTCTTCTCAAACCCTTAACACCTTTTATGAATATTTCATACTGCGCCTGCTGATGTTCTTCAATAATGTGGCGTATACGGCCCTGCAAATTCACAGAGGTAAATTTCTTTTCATCCCGCGTCGCCATGGCCAGCCCTGTACCTAAAACGCCTGAAACTAACAAGAGGGCGTTATGGTGCAGGGCCAGCCCTATAAAAGACAGCCCCAGAATAAACTTGGAGGCTGTCATATACGGGGCCAGCCCCGTAAATAACAACAATGAATCCCAGATATACGGGGCCAGAAGCGCAACCAACAGCAATCCTCCATCCAGCAAACCAAAGCCGTGTAAAATTTCGGGCTTACCGTTTGCTTGAGGAGTCAAATGGATGATCTTATCTATCAGTAACGATTGTGATTCTTGCTCTGCCGCCGCAAAAACCAAACTCACGAAAAAGACCGCGACGGCGATGGCGATTTGGATGATCGATCTTTTTAATAACGCCTTATCGAGACGCTCAACAGCCGTTGCCAGCTTGATGACGGCCAGATAGACAAAGCTTCCGAAGCCAGTCATCATCATGGCCGTCCAAAACGGAAGCTTCCAGAATATGAGGGCGACGAAAACCATGGCTCCTCCTTTGACAATCCTGGGAACGAATTTACTCTCCATCACGGCATCGATTTTGTCCATTAACTGGTAGCGGCGGACCAAATAGCGCGCCCAGCCAATACCAATCAACGTAAAACTCAATTGAGGGATAATGACCGCAGCCAAGGCCAATACGGCGATTTCTCTCAATCTGATCAATTCCGCCGGAACTGGCTGTGTGGAGATCACCGGCCTCTGTCCTCGCCTGCGCCTCGGATCGACTTGAATGTAAACATTTTGTTTAATTCGCCGGTGGGCAAAAAGGAATGTCAACAGGGCCGCAATCATCGCAATAGCAGCCAACGCGATCGCCTCCTGCGAAACTCCCAGAAGATGGGATTGAATTTCATTTTCCTCAGGCGTTACCAATCTCGCCGTCCCCGGATGGACCCG